>DASYBN010000069.1:0-5847 GCA_036500785.1 Acidobacteriaceae bacterium | reverse complement strand
GGGCGATTGCATCCTCGCGATAGGATGCAGCGGCAGCAGAGCGGTCTCGATCTCCGCGGCCACATGCGACGCGGCGCAGAGATGCGCGAGATCCGTCGAGAGCCCATCCGACAGATCGATACACGCGGTGGCCAGCCGGCGGCGCAGCAGCGCCTGCCCGGCAGCCAACCGTGGCTGCGGATACAGATGTGGGTGGTCGCCGTTTCCGTTCTGCGCTTTCGACGCCTTGGTGGACGCACGGCTGCTCGGGCCGGCGAGCGCGGCGAGTTCAGCGGCTGAGCCGCCCAGCGCTCCGGTGATAAAGATCCGGTCGCCGGGCTGAGCGCCGGAGCGGCGCAGGGCTCGCCCCGCAGGCGTGGCCCCGAGCAGCACGATGTCGATGGTGATGTCTGAGCAGGCCGCCTCCGCGGTGTCGCCGCCGGCAAGCGGGGTCTTGGTGGCTCCCGCGAGGGCGAGCAGGCCATCTAAGAAGCCCTCGACCCAGGCCGCCTCGGCCGCCACAGCTCGCGGAATCGCCAGCGAGAGGAATGCCGCCAGCGGCCGGGCACCCATCGCCGCGAGGTCCGAAAGCCCACGCGCCAGGGCACGATGCCCAACCGCGCGCGCAGGGTGCCAGTCACGCCGGAAGTGTCGGCCTTCCAGCGACATATCTGTCGTGACGACGATCTCGTGCCCACGCGGCGGAGCGAGAATGGCGCAGTCGTCACCTATTCCGAGGCGGAGTGCCCCAGCGCCCCGTGCGGTGACAGCCGCGCGCTGGCGAATGCGCTCAATCCAAGCCAGCTCGCCGACAGGCGCGGCCGAGCCGCCAGCCAAATCGCCGCGCACGGGCGAGGTCTGGGCGGCGGTAGAAGTAGTTCCGGAAGACATTGAGGCTCAGCATACGCGCGGCCCTGTCGCGGAAGCTGTGGCTGGCCGGTGTGTGCTTGTGCAAAACCTTGCGGATCCATGCTGTAAAAATGTGCCAACGGGTTGTCGCAACACGAATGGACATTTACTATAGAGATACACGGACAGCGGGCGGAAACTGCCGCTGGCTCCGTTTTCCGCCTGTAGACCGCGCAACGTGGTCTGGGGCTAGACCATGACCTGAAGCTGCGCGCCTGAGCAGAGTGTGCGCGCTGAAGGAAGTACGGAGCCGCCCACCAGTTGCGCAAGCGCTACATCGTCTACGTCACGCAAGGAGAGGACGGCGCAGCGGACCGTGTCTCTATCCCCATGCGGTACGTCTATGTCTTCATCGCCGCGGCGGTGACGGGCATGTTCACCTTCGCCGGAATGGCCGGGTCGTACACGCGCATGCTGGTGAAGGCGGAATCGGTGAACAGGCTTCGCGATGAACTCGCGATGAGCCGCCAGGACTACGCGCACCTTGAGAAATCCAATCACGAGAAGGACGTGCAGGTGGCCAGCTTGGGTTCGCTGGCAGGTGAGATCTCCGCGATCTACGGCCTCACTGCAGGGAAGCTGACGCTGGGGCACGCACATCATGTGAAGCTGAAGCAGTCGGCCGCCCAGGAGGCGGCGAGCGCTCCGCTCAAGAACGACGAATCGGCCGACGATAGCTACACACGTTCGCTGGACACCTATCTGGCGCTCGAAAAGACGGCGGACACCGGCCTCGCGATGGGTGGCCTGCATGTTGATCCGTTGCTCGGTGAGCGCGCTGCACTGAGCAACTTCGCCGGCTTGGACGTGAGCGGAGCGAATGTTCCTGACATGTGGCCGATTCTCGGGCCAATTACCAGCGGCTTCGGCGAGCGCGAGGACCCGATCATCGGGGGCGGTGAGGGTGAGTTCCACAAGGGCGTTGATATCGGTTCGCCGGACGGAACTCCTGTACATGCGCCTGCAGACGGCCGAGTCGTCAAGGCCGGCCCCGGAACGGGCTACGGCCGCGAGATCGAAATCGATCACGGCAACGGCATCATCACGGTCTACGGTCATCTGTCCGGCTATAACGTCACCATCGGCGAGCAGGTCGTTAAGGGGCAGGTGATCGGCTACGTAGGCCACTCGGGCCGCACCACCGGATCACATCTGCACTACGAGGTCCAGGTGCGCGGTACGGCCGTGAATCCGCACAAGTATCTGCGCACGACGATGGCGCAGCTGGGCGGAACGGCAAACGGAGCCTGACTTAGAGCGACTACGGAACGGACGTGGTCCGGCTGCCCGGCTTTGTTGGGGATCTAGCGAGCGGCTGGCCCAGAACGAACCTCATCTGAGTGAAGTCAAGCGTGAAGCTCGCGACCGATTGCAGCAGGTCCTCCCCAATGTTTCCGAAGAGGACGTCGATGTCGGCTCCCTGGGCAGATGGCAGCACTGCGAGATGCTTCAGTACGATCGTGCGTCCACCAACCGTGAGCGGAAGGGACGGGACCAGATAGGCGTTGGTGGACGTTCCGCCGCCCGCCCCGAAGGACTTCGTTTCAACGCGATTCCAGGTCGACTTTTCCGATTGGAACTGCCGGTAGAACCGTACGGAGAGCGTTGTGCTTGAGGCGCCCGTATCGATCGTGAATGGCAACATCTGGTGCTCGACAACAGGCTCCGCCACAGGATTGAGTAGCTTCAGTTCCAGCGGCGAGCCCGCGTTGCTATCGACGCCGTTAGCGTTTGCGTCAAGCAGGCCCGCGTGGCGGAAGGTCAGCTTGCCTAATGCACGAAGCACTGGAAAGCCGATGATCGCGGGAATGGTGTATTGCTGTCCCTTTCCGTTCGAAATAGTCATGTTCGGGTCGTCCAGCACCAGCAGAACGACGTTGTGCAGCGTCGCGCCTCCGATAGCTAGTGTGGGAAGGATCGCGGCCTGCAGTGGATTTTCGAGCCCGGTTACGCCGCCGGCGGTCTGCGAATGGCCGGGCAACATCATCAGGCCGAGTTTCATCGCGAAGCTGCGACTGACCACTGTTTGATTCGCACCGGTATCCAGGATCCAGGGCGAAAGGACGCCATTGACGGTGAGGTCGGTTGTGATGAGTCCCAGGGGATTATCCCGTCTAATCGAGATTCGCACGGGTCCCCTCCAGGCGATCGTCTGCCCAGGTGAGCGGGCCAGGACCTTTGCCAGGCTGCTGTCGTCCTGTGCGCCGTGCAGATCGGTGGACTCGAGTTGTGAGGAAAAGTGTTCCAGCAGTTCGTCGTAGGCAGCGACTGCACGGGAATAAGCAAAGGTCCTGTCGAACGCGTCGGCGAGCAGGCGCAGAGCCACTGCCGCGCGGTCCGGCCGCGTGCTGCGCAGCGAAGGGAGGGCTGAGGTGAGGAGACGGATGCAATCCCCGTCGCGTCCTTCCCGCGACGCCAGGACACCAGAGAAGTAGGCGCGTTGCGGCCCATTGCTCATACTGCCAATGGCCTCACGGAGCTCCTTGGTGTTGAACTGCTGGACGGCTCTATCAGCGCGGCCGGGAGCTAAGCTCTGGGCCGCGATTACGCATGCAGGAACGAGCAGCACGGACCAGGCGAGCCGTTGAATTGAGCGAAGAATATAGGTGGCCGGGCGAATCGCGGCAGTATGGCGTCCCAAGTGTTCTCCAAGGAAGGCGAATGTGATTCGCAGTCAGTGTATTTCCGCTTGACAGCATTGCAAATTGCGATATCATTATTGCAATCCGCGATAACGTTTTTGCGGATGTGAGCCTTTGAGCGCGAATGAAACTCTGCGACAAAATTCGTTATCTGCGCGAGGTAGAAGGCCAGCTTCGCGGGTTGGGACGCGCGATGACGCAGGGCGAGTTGGTGCGCGCGATGAGAGAGGAGATAAGCAGGGCAGAGGGAACCCTCAGCCAAAGCTACCTCTCTCAGATCGAGAGCGGAGCGCGGCCGCACCTGACCAACACCACCCGGCTGCTGCTGGCCCAGTTCTTCAAGGTGCATCCGGGGTATCTCGTCGATGATCCCGAGGGGTATCACGCCGAGCTGATGAGCGATCTGCGCGCGCAGGCAACGCAAGACGAGAAGCTGGATCTTTGGCTGATCGGAGGAGCCGAGCGCTTCCGCCGTGACCCGGAGCTGCAGCGTGCGCTGCTGTCGATTTCGCGCCATGAGGACTCGCGCAGCTGTCTGCTGCTGCTCGAGAGCATCCTGGAGACGCCGTCGTTGAGTGAGCGGCTGCTGGAACTGCTGCGGCCGGAGGCGAGTGCAGCGCCCGTCAAGCGCAGTCCGCTGTTGGTCACAACCGATCCGGTGAAGAGTGCGCCGCGCGTCCGGAGCAGTGGCGTGCACGGCAATGGATCGAGCGGTAAAGGTTCGCAGGCAAGACGTGGAGGCTCGAAACGATGATCCACTTCGATTGGGAAGCGATTTATCTCACGTGTTTTGGTGTCGGGCTGGTGCTGAGCGTCCTCGCCTTCGTGAGCGGCTTCGGGCATCTGCATCTCGGGCACTTCCGTTTGCACGCTGGCCATCACCATGGCGCAGCACTGCGGCATGGAACTGGGCTGCGCACCAGCGCGCATCATGCGGCGCAGATCTCGCCGCTGAACGGCTTCACCGTCATGGCCTTTCTGTGCTGGTTCGGCGGCACGGGATATCTGCTCCATCGCGGCGGCGTGTTGTCGAATGCGGTCGTGCTGCTGCTCTCCGGAGTGAGCGGGGTTGCAGGCGCATCGTTGGTGTTCTGGTTTTTGAGCCGCGTGCTCATGGCGCGCGAGAAAGCGCTCGACCCGTCCGACACGGATATCGTCGGCATGGTTGGCAGGCTCAGCGGCGCCATTCCCAATGGCGGTGTGGGCGAGATGCTCTATTCGCAGAACGGCGCGCGCTGGTCGGCTGCGGTGCGCGCCGAAGATGGCGAGGCAATTGAGCGCGGTGCCGAGGTGATTGTCATGCGGCGCGCCAAAGGTGTGGCGTTTGTTCGCCGGTGGGATGAGTTTGCACACGGGCTGCTCGGCAACGAGCCGGCCCGCGACGCAGAGGAGTAGGCGGTATCTGGCAGCAGTGGTTTTGGGAAAGAGGAAGACAAATGTCGAACAACACAATCGTGATGATCGGTCTTATCGTTCTTGCAACCCTGGTTTTAATGGGGATGCTGGCACGGCTGTTTCGCAAGGCGGGACCGAATGAAGCGCTCATCGTCTATGGCATTCGAGGGCAGCGCGTCATCAAAGGCCATGGCACAGTACTGCTGCCGGTAGTGGAGCACGCGCGCACGCTATCGCTGGAGCTGATGAGCTTCGACGTGGCGCCCCAGCAGGATCTCTACACAAAGCAAGGCGTTGCGGTGACCGTCGAGGCTGTCGCACAGATCAAGGTGCGATCCGACAACGAGAGCATCATGACGGCGGCCGAGCAGTTCCTCAACAAGACGCCTGCAGAGCGCGATGGGTTGATTCGCCTGGTGATGGAAGGCCATCTGCGCGGCATCATCGGCCAACTCACCGTCGAGCAGATAGTGAAAGAGCCGGAGATGGTCGGCGAACGCATGCGCGCAACCTGCGCCGAGGACGTCAGCAAGATGGGCCTTGAGGTGGTTAGCTTCACCATCAAAGAGGTTCGCGACAAGAACGAGTACATCACCAACATGGGCCGACCGGACATTGCCCGGATCAAGCGCGACGCGGAGATCGCGGCGGTCGAGGCCGAGCGCGACACGGCCATTCGTCGCGCGATTGCACTGCGTGAGGCCGCCGTCGCAAAGGCCACGGCCGACCAGGAACGCGTGCTCGCCGAAACACAATCACTCGCCAAACAAGCCCAGGCGCAGCGCGATCTGGACGTCCAGAAAGCGCAATTCACTGAAGTCGCGAAGCGTCAGCAGGCCACCGCAGACAAAGCCTATGAGTTGCAGACGAATGTGATGCAGCAACAGGTCATCGCCGAGCAGGTGAAGGTGCAGCAGATCGA
>DASYBN010000068.1:0-3262 GCA_036500785.1 Acidobacteriaceae bacterium | reverse complement strand
CTGCGAGGCCCATGTTGGAGACTTCGCGGCCATCGCCATTGAGGGCGAAGCCGCTCAGATAACTCTGGTCCTCGAAGGTGCCGTCGCCCTTGTTGATGTAGAGGTAATTTGGGGTCGAGTCGTCGGCGACGAGGAGGTCGGGGCGGGCGTCGTTGTTGACGTCGACAAAGAGAGCGCCCAACCCGTAGAGGTGCTGCTTGTCGCTGACGCCGGCTTTTTCGCTGACGTCGGTAAAGGTGCCGTCTCCATTGTTGTGGAAGAGATGATCGGGCTCGCCCTGAAGGCCGCGCGGACCGCACATGACGGTGACTCCGCGAAAGTTGCAAAAGCTGTAGGAGACGGATTTGGTTCCTGACTCGGGCGGGTTCGCCATGTCGTAATGAACATAACCGGAAACGAAGAGGTCGAGTTTGCCGTCGCCATCGTAATCGCCAAAAGTTGGTCCGGCGGACCAGTTGCCGAGCGTGATGCCTGCTTTTTCTCCCACATCGGTGAAGGTCCCGTTGTGGTTGTTATGGTAGAGGCGGTTTTTGCCGTAATTGGCGACGAAGATATCCGGCCAGCCGTCGTTGTCGTAATCGCCGATGGCGACGCCGAAGCCCCAGCGGTCGTTGGTGACTCCGGCCTTGGCGGCTACGTTGGTGAAGGTTCCGTCGTGATTGTTGTGGAAGAGCGCGGCGTGCGGAGCCTCAGCCTTGCCGTTCATCGCATCAAAAGTCGAGCCGTTGACGAGATAGATGTCGAGCCAGCCGTCATTGTCATAATCAAGCAACGCGACTCCCGAACCGACGGTCTCGATGATGTAGTTCTTCGCGGGCGTTCCCATCGTGTGTTTCCACTTGGTGAGGCCCGCAGCGGCGGCAATATCCTTGAAGACGATGGGCCCGGTCTTCACAAATCCGCCGGCTGTTATCGGCCGGTGTTGCGCATCGAGAACTGCCGGATGTGGCGCGCCCGTAGAGACGCTGTTGTTGGACGCCGGCTGCGATCCTTCGACCGGCTTCTGAGTCTCTTCTTCGAGGGGCGTTGGATTCTGCGCGTGCAGCGGAGCAGTCAATGCGCAGCCTAGCGCGATCGCAAGCAGCAGACCGCAAACGCGTTGAAGGTCGACCCGGCGTTTCATCGTGAAAGGCATGCTCCCCCAGAATGCGGTTCTCAGCTTCCAGGCGATGCCGTGGGAGCTTTCTTGTTATGCGCGAGATACTCGACCAGCTTGCGCGTTTCGTCGTCGTTCAGAACGTCGCCAAAGGGCGGCATCTGCCTTCCGCCTTCCAGTATCTGAGTTCGAATCTGGTCCTTCTTCATGCGCTTGCCGACTGTCGTCAGGGACGGAGCGCGATCCGTCCCGATGCCGTCCGTACCATGGCAGTGTTCACAGCCCTTCTGCTTGAAGAGCTCTGCACCGGCAGCACGATCTGCTCGGGAAGAAGCGCGTGCTCCGGGCCCAGGCAGGCCTGCGACAACGCAGAGCATTGCTGTGCACAACAGCACTCGGCCGAGCACCTGCCGCATCTGCAACCTTCGGAGCCCACTGCCCGCTTCGGGCAGACGAACGTATAACTTCATCGGGCGCGTGCCTCAGGAGACTGCGTCGTCGCGTCTGCCGAGTTCACCGGAAGCATCTGGAGTTCGTGCGTGTGCCACGGGACGCTTTCGTTGGCAAGCTCCGGATGCTTGCGGAGAAACTCGAGCGCGTAAGTGGTGGCGACGGGGTCATCCTTCTGATCGGCGAAGGCCGAGGCTTCCGTTCGAGCCTTGTCTCGCTCCCCCATGCGACGGTACAGAATCGCAAGGTTATAGTGGGCGGCAAGATCGTCCGGAACGATCTGCTGCAGCGTTTCATACTGCTTCAGCGCATCGGCGTATTTGTGCTCCTGATACAGCGTGAAGCCAAGCTCGCGGTGTGCGTCACGGGAAAGAGGATATTGCCGCGCCATCTCCTCGAAGTCGGCAACCGCGAGATCAAGCTTGCCTTCGTTGCGTTCGACAAGCGCGCGATAGTAGAGTGCACGAGCGTTCTTCGGCGAGAGTTCGAGCGCCTTCTCAAGATTCGGCCGTGCGTCTGCGAAGCGCTCCCACTGGATGTCGACGATGGCCATATTGGTGTATGCATCGGCGTAGTCGGGGCGCAGCTTCGCGACTCGCTGAAATGCGGCATAGGAAGCCGCATATTGCTGTGCGTCGAGTAACCCGATGCCGTAGTTATTCCAGCGCATCCACTCTTTGTTCTCATCAGGACCGGCAGGGGTGGGCGCGTTCTCGCCGACATGAATGGTGCGGCTGGCCGAGGCCATCTCGACGATCGGCTCCTCATAGTGCTTTGCCATTCCGAAATCGATGAAGTGCTGATCGAAGCGGCGGTACTTCACCGTTGCCGTGACCGTGACTGCACCGGAGACATCCGACGGCATGGCGAAGCTGTAGCGCACTACCTGCGAACGGCCGGATTGAATCGTGTTGTTGTACGCGACGACGCGGTTGTTCCAGACCTGGTGGAGATCGTTGAGGCCGCCGTTCACGTTGATGAGGCGATTGGTAAAACTATGCGCCTCCGGATCGAGGTCTCCGTTGGATTTCAGATATCCGCTCTCACAGAGCAGTTTGCCGGTGCTGTCTTTGACGATGAAGTTTACCCACGACTCGTACATGTCGCGCTGCTCGGGTACATGGCTGTGCGCGATCCCTTTGTTCTGGATGACGACGTCAATGGTCACGCGCTCGCCGGCGTCGGTGTGGAAGCTGACCAGTCCCAACGGAGCCGCAATCTTCTCAGGTGCTCCGTCGGACGCCGGCCCGTGCTCGACAGCAAAGATGTCGATGTTGAAGACGCTGTTCTGGAGGAACGCGACCGTCCGGCGCTCCTGCACGTCATAGCCGTAGAACTGCGGGATGAGCGTGTTGGCGCCCAGCCAGCGGTGCGAGGCCAGTTTGCCCTGCTTCGCTCCCTGGTCGCGCGTCTCCACCGCCTCGCGCGGCATGTGGCAGGTCTGGCAGGTCGAGACAGAATCCTTCACGTAAAACGGCAGCGGAGACTGCTTGGCGAACGACGACGCCTGCCACTCTTCATAGAGCGAAATCGCGCGCTGCCACTTGTAGTCATTCAGACTCTTCGGCAGCGCGGCTTCGTGACACGCCGAGCAGTACTCCGACGTCTTATAGAACGGTTTCATCACCGCCGCGCTGTGCCGGTCGAGATGCGCGAGGATCTCGGCGTCGCTCACCGGCCGCGTGATCGGCTTGCCCGCTTCGTCCACAAGCACCG
>DASYBN010000067.1:0-7958 GCA_036500785.1 Acidobacteriaceae bacterium | reverse complement strand
CTAAGTGTGTTCTTAAGTGACAACTGCCGGTGTATAACACCTTCAGAACCTCAGCAATCCCCAATCATTGTTAGGCCGGAGGCCCCCCGAATGCGACTCAAACTAATTGTTTGTGGAGTGGCGACACTCGTACCAGCGTTGCTGCTGGCAGGTTGTGCCATGAATCAGACGTCCGCTGTGGTGGCGGATGTGCAGTCGCCGGGCATCGTAGGGCGCGCGCACGGCGGACAATTTCCGGTGGTGGGGATGACGATCTCTGTCCTTGCGATGGGTACGTCGGGCTATGGATCGACAGGGACAATCCTGTCGTCGACCACGACCGATGGGAACGGGAACTTCAGTCTTCCGGGCTACACGTGCCCGCAGTCGGATACGCAGGTGTATCTGCTGGGCATCGGGGGCAACGCCGGTTACGGAAACAACCCCTCGGCGGTATTGGCAGCGGCGCTGGGCGGGTGCGCGGCGGCGCAGAAGAGTTATGTGATCCTGAACGAGGTGACGACCGCGGCGACGGCGTTCGCGATGTCGCACTTCTTCTCGACGACACTGGGTGGATCGCAAGGCGCGAATGACTGGTTTGGCGGACCGTCGACGACCTCGGGCGGCACGGTGCAGTACTCCCGCGGTCTGGTGCTGGCGGGCACGTACACGATTCCGACGCTGATCAGTCCGGCGGTGGGCGCACCGAACCAGACGTACGGAAACACGACGATCGAATGGCAGAAGATTAATACGATTGCGAACGTTCTGGCCGAATGCATCAACACGAATGGCGCGACAAGGGCGGGTGATGCCTGCACGAACCTTTTCAAATACACCCAGAATTCGGCGGGCGTTCGGCCGACGGACACGCTGCAGGCGGCGGTGCAGATGGCGCTCTACCCCACAGCCGACGTAGCGAAGTTGTGGGCGTTGATCGACTCGCGGGCGCCTTTTGTTGGATTGGCCGCGCAGCCGAATGACTGGACGATCGGCGTGAGCTATACGAGCTCAGCGGTGGGCCTGGGCGTTAACACGGGAACGGTCAGCACGCTGGACATCGACGGCGACGGGCGAATCTGGTTCCCGAGCAATGCGTCCGGCAAGGTCGGAGCGGCGTACTTTGATCCGACCAACCGGACCTTCTACGGACCGTTCAATACGACCGGGATTACGTACCCCGACCAGGTGGCGATCGATGCCAACGGCTATGCGTGGTACAACGACAGCGCGAGCTCCACGGTGGCGGGATATCTGGTCTCCGCCCCGACCAGCACCGAGACGGTGTCCTTGCCTAATACGTTCAGCAACGCTGTGACGATCGGCGGAGACGACCGGGTGAATGTCGGCGTTACGAATGCTTCCAATTATCGGCTGGCGAATATCTCGGCGGACCGGTCGAGCTATTCGCTGGTGCCCTCGATCACGTTCACGTATCCGGTGGCGTCGATAGCTGGTGATACGAGCAACGGCGATGCGGTGGCCACAACGAACTCCGTCACGACGCAGTTGAAGGACTACTATGTGTCGTCCGCTCCGGCCGAGACCGACGTCGTGAACTCGAATGACAACAGCGGCCAGGTGATCTATACCGGTAATGATGACGTGGGTATCCGCTCCTACCCGGGTTCCGGCAAGCAGGATGGGATGTGCATCTATTCGCTGGCGAAGTGCTACAACTTCGCGGGCTCCAACAATAACTCCAACGCGGACGTTGGGATTGCAATCGACGGCGGTAAACAGCTTTGGGTCGCTGAGAGTGCGAATGGCGGCGTGTTGCAGATCCCGGTAAACACCGCGGGCGCGACCGGCGGCGCTATTTACCTGAACGCCGGCGGGACCAATATTCCGAACAATGAGTTCCTGCATGGAGACAATAACGGCAGCACCGCGACGGCTCCGAATGGCATTGGCGTGGATGTGAGCGGCAACGTGTGGATGACGAACGCCGGGTGCACGGGGACCAACTGCACGCCAGGTACCTTCACCCTGACGGAAATCGTTGGGGCCGGGTATCCGACGATTACGCCCGTTTCGGCCCAAATCACCAGCGGGAATTTGGTGGGCACCGAGCCGACGCACTAGGTTTTGGACCAACCACACAGGGCCCGTGCTTCGGTACGGGCCTTCTGTTTTGGGGGCCTGTTTTGCCATTCCAAGGCCTGCTTCAGGAGCATCAGACAGCATTTCGTTTTGTTGAAGCAGCGCGAAAAAGATGTTTTTTTGAGGAACAGATGAGCCTTGCTGGCCGGGGCAGACGTCTAAGTGTCTTAGACTAAAGGGCGAAGCGCTGACGCGAGATCTGTGGCCCGGGGAGAAGATTCTCATGACGAAAGCCGATCTAGTCGACCAGGTCACCGCACTCGGCGATCTCACCCGCCGCGACGGTGAGGTGATTGTGGACACGTTGTTCGACTCCATCATTGGCGCCCTGAAGGCGAACGATAAGGTGGAGGTGCGCGGGTTTGGAAGCTTCCGCACGCGGCAGCGGAACTCGCGAACGGGACGCAATCCGAAGACCGGAGCAGCGGTGGATGTGCCGGCGAAACGAGTTCCCTTCTTCAAGCCAAGCAAGGAGCTGCGCGACCTGGTGAATCCGAGCGAAGCGGCGGCGCGCGGGCAGAAGGGCTCCGGCAATGGTGGAAGCCAGGCTGGCGGCGACGGCGGCTCGAACGGGAACGTTGATCCGCATCATCCGCCACCGATGTAAGACGGCGCAAACGCAGCGGAGGAGATGCCGTACACTCGGCTCACCATGTCTGCGATTGCGGTGCACGACCTCAGCCGAAGCTTCAACGGCTTCACGGCTGTCGACCATATTGAACTGAATGTTGAGGCGGGACAGTTCTTCGGATTTCTCGGGCCGAACGGCGCGGGCAAATCGACGACGATCAAGATGTTGACGGGGCTGCTCGCGCCGACGACAGGAAGCATTCAGATCCTGGGCGAGGATTTGTTTCGCAATCCGCTCGAGGTGAAGCGGCATATCGGCGTCGTGCCGGAGGGCATGGCGCTGTTTGGAAAGCTGACGGCGCGCGAGTACCTGGAGTTTGTGGGCCGGATGTATGGGCTGGAGCGGCGGACCGCGCAGGAGCGCACGGCTGAGCTGCTGGAGTTCATGAACCTGGCCGACGAGCCGAAGAAGATGATCGCGGACTTTTCGCATGGCATGGGCAAGAAGCTGGCGCTGGCCGCGGCGGTGATCCATGGGCCCAAGGTGCTGTTTCTGGATGAGCCCTTTGAGGGTGTGGACGCGGTGGCGGCGGGCACGCTGAAGTCGATGCTGCAGCGAATGATTGCGCGCGGAGCGACGATCTTTCTGACGTCGCATGTGCTGGAGATCGTGGAGCGGCTGTGCTCGCACATTGCGATCATCGATCGCGGACGGATTGTGGCGAACGGGTCGCTGGATGACCTGCGCGCGGGTGTGCAGGCGCGCCTGGCGCCGGAGGCCGGAGCGCAGAGCGAACGGCTGACGCTGGAACAGATCTTCCTGAGCGTGGTGGGCAAGGACGCGAGCGAGATGGCAGTGCGCGAAGGAGAGCTGGCGTGGCTGAGCTGAATCACCCCAGCGAGCAAAGAACGCTCGCCGGGGACCCCGGAGATCACTCGGGTGCAGCGCCGCCGTGGAGCGCGGCACAGACGCGAGCGCAGTTTGCCGCCGTGGGACGGCTGCGCTGGCAGATGTTTCGCAACGGACTCCGGCGCAAGGGAGGCAAGAGCGATCTGTGGGCGATGCTGGCGATGACGCCGGTCGCCGTGCTTATCCTGGGCGGGCTGTGTGTTGAAGCGGGCATGGCCGCGGGACTTGCGGTGACGCTGGACCATACGGACCGGGTGAGCTGGGAGCTGTGGTTCATCTTTGCGCTGAGCCAGCTGGTGAATTTGAATGTGGGGCAGCCGGGAACAACGTTCGATCCGACGCAGCTGATCCGGTTTCCGATGACAGCGGCGAACTATACGGCGATGCGGTTGTTCTTCGGGATGCTCTCGCCGGGCAATGTGATCGTGATGATGATGTCGTTGTCGGCCGCGATCGGGATCACGTTTGCGAGCCCGTCGCTGGCGGGCTGGGCATTCGTTGCGATGGCGGTGTTCGCGGCGGTGAACGTGCTGTTCACGCGGATGGTGTTTGCGTGGGTCGACCGCTGGATCTCGACGCGGCGCGCGCGCGAAGCGATGACAGCGTTGATTTTCCTGGTGTCGATTGGCGGGCAGACGCTGAATTTTCTTTACAACCCGGCGTACCACAATCGGCGCGTGGATTTGAAGACGGTCCAGCGAGTGCAGCACGAGATCGCGCGCGTGGAGCCGTATCTGCGCGTGCTGCCGCCGGAGCTCGCGGGCGATTCGATCGTGGCGGCGGCGAGCGGGAAGGACGCGAGATTTGCGCGGGAGAATCTCGCCGCCGTGGCGTGGGGCAGCGTGTTTCTGCTGGTGTTCGGGCTGCGGATGCGCACGGAGTATCGGGGCGAAAACCTGAGCGATTCCGCCAACGCGGTGCGGGCACGCAAGCCGAAGCAGGAGATCGTGACCGCGCGGGCTGGACTTGCGCAGCGGGCGGAGTTTGTTGCATCAGCTTCGCGGCCGATGGATGTGGTGCGCGCGGTCGGGGCGAAGGAGTTGCTGTATCTGCGGCGCAATACGGGGCTGTTTTACGGGCTGATTGCGCCGCTGGTGATGGTGATGATTTTTGCAGGGCGATGGGCGGTGCGCGCGGGCGACCATGGGCCGCTAATCTTTGTGGCGGCGCTGGCCTATGGGCTGCTGGGTGTGTTTCCGATGAGCTTCAACTCGTTTGGGTTGGAGGGAACGGGAGCGCAGACGTATTTCTTCGCGCCGGTGCGGCTCCGCGAGGTGATGATCGGCAAGAATCTGCTGTGCGGGGGCGTGGCGCTGGTGGAGACGCTGGCGATCGTGGTGGTACTGGGGTACTCGTCGGGTGCGCGGCCACCGGCGCTTTTTCTGGTGGGAGCGTTGCTGTGGATGGCGACGACGCTGCTGCTGCAGCTGACGGTGGGCAATTACATGTCGATCCGGTCACCGAAGCGGATTGATCCCGGACGAATGGCTCAGAAGCAGGCGCGGCAGGCGAGCGCGTTCCTAAGCATGGGAATCATGTTGGGATCGGGCATGGTCGCCGCGGCGGTGACGTTTCTCGCCGGGCTGGGGCACGTGATCTGGGTGGTGCCGCTGGTGTTCGCGTGCACGGCCGCGGGCGCGGCGTGGATCTACTGGATGAACCTGAACAAGCTGGAGGCGTATGCGTGGCTGCACCGGGATGAGCTGTTCGAAGAGCTGCAGCGGAAGACGTGAGATGCGAGGGTCCAGGGCCCGCGTCCAGGGCCCAGAATGCCAAAGCAGCGCGTTTTCTGGATCCTGGGCGCTTGGCCCTGACCCCTGGATTTAAGCGATGCCGATGACGGAGAGCATGCGGCCGGTGTAGCCGTGCTCGTCGCGGTGGGAGAAGTAACGGCGCTGGCCGTTCGGCAGGCGGGTGCAGGCGGTGCACTCGCCGACGATGGAGATCTTTGAGGCGGAGAGGCCGGCATCGAGGAGCTGCCGGCGGTTGGCCTCGATGAGATCGAGATGAAGCTGGGGGCCGATGTTGGAGTGGCCAGGCGCGCGGGCGGTGAGGAAGAGCAGCGGATATTTGTCGCGGACGGGGTCGGAGTCGTAGACCTCGGAGAAGAGCGCGGGCGCGTAGGCGAACTGGCTCTCGAAGTCGAAACGGACCTCCTCGCCGACGGAGTAGCAGCAGGGCCCGATGCCGGGGCCGATGGCGGCGATGAGATCTTTGGGACGCGAGCCGAACTGGAGCCGCATGGTGCCGATGCCGCGCTCGACGATGCGGGCGAGGGTGGGGCGCCAACCGGCGTGGAAGGCAGCGACGACGCGGCGGCGGGTGTCGGCGACGAGGACGGGAACGCAGTCGGCGGTGAGGATGGCGAGGAGCCGGTCGGGCTGCGCGGTGATAAGCCCGTCGCCGCGCAGGACGGGTTTGCCTGCAGGTGTGGCGAGCGGACCGCTGCTTGAGTCGACGATGCGGATGACGCCGCTGTGGAACTGGCGGACGGCGACGAGCTGGTCGGGATCTTTCGTGGGGCCGGATCCGGTGAGGGCTGCAAGGAAGCGGCGGCGGTTTTGCGCGACGGTTTCGGGCGTGTCGGCGGTGGTCCAGCCGAGATTGAGGTCGGCGGGGTTGCCATAGACGGTGGATGCGCCGCTTTCGCGGGTGCTGAATCCGGCGCGGAGCCATGGGAAGGCGTCCCATCCGGCCGGGCGGATGAGGCCGGGCGTCCGCCGGGGCCTTTTACCGGCTAGGGGTGCGATGTTCGGCTGGGATGTGGGGCGGCGGCGGACGCGTTCGCCGTCGGCCCACGCGCCGGCGCGAGTGGCACGGCGGCCGTGCTCGAGTCCGACTCCGGCGAAGATGGCGTCGACGGCGGCGATCGCCTCAGGGCTCTCGGCGATTTCCTCGCTCTCGCGCGAGTCGGTTGTATTGCTGCTCACAGAGCAATTTTATTCGCTAACGATGAATGTGCTTTCTGGGGCTTGAAGTGAATGGGCCCGCTTTCGGGCGGGCCCTTGAGAGGCTTACGGGGAGGGGATACTGAAGGAAATATTGAGGGTGCCCAAGTGGGCAAAAAGAGGTAGGTTCTACTACGGGTGGGACAGTCTGATATGCCTCTCAGTTACAGGGTTAGACGCACGAGCGGCTACCGGGTTGCATAAGCTTCGAGGTTTGTGTCGCCCTTGAAAAGAAATGGCAACTCTTGAGCTGCGGTTGCGTCCAAACTGCGGAGCCGGACGTACAATCAACGTCTTGCGGGCGCTGGAGCCCGGCCTTTGAAAGCCGGGGGCAGAATCGGCCGTCTATGCTTCAAACCTATTGCAAATGAGGAAGTTCGGCGGTACGATACCGCGGTTGCCAGCATGAACAAAAGCCCCCAAATCGCCTCCCACCTGCTTCGCTCACGCATTGGAAAGATTTGTATTGCGATAACCGGTCAGACGCCCGAAGACATGGTCGAGAAGGCCGCGGCGGCGCTGAAGGACACCACGTTTATCGAGTTCCGGCTGGATTATCTGCCGAAACCAGCCGCGGCTCTGCCCGTACTGAAGCAGTTCCTTACAGAGAACGGCTCGGCAACCGTGGTGGCCACGTGCCGATGTAAGGACAACGGCGGGCGGTTCGAGGGCTCGACGCAGGCGGCGCTGGAGGTTTTGCTGAAGGCGGCGGAGGCGGGCTTTCAACTGGTCGATATCGAGCTGGAGTCGATTGAGAAGCTGCCGAAGAGCACGATGCAGAAGCTGCGCGACGCCGGCGCGGCGGTGATCCTGAGCTTCCATGATCCCAAGGGAACGCCGGATCTGGACGCGGTGTACGCGCGGATGGAGCCGTTCGCTCCGGATTTTTTCAAGGTGGTGCCGACGGCGCGCTCGCTGACGGACAACCTGAAGCTGATGCACTTCCTGGAGCGGATGGAAGACCGCTCGAATGCGAGCATCGTTGGAATCTGCATGGGCGAGGCGGGAATTATCTCGCGGGTGCTGGGGCTGCGTGCGGGCTCGGCGTTCACGTTTGCGGCCGCGTCGATGGGCGAAGAGACAGCGCCGGGACAGATCGCCGCGCGCACGTTGCTGGACACCTATCGCGTGGACCAGGTGGATGTGGCGACGAAGGTGTACGGCGTGGCGGGCGAGCCGATCAAGTCATCGCTCTCTCCGCTGATGCTGAACACGGCGTTCCGGCGGGAGACGGTGAATGCGGTGTATCTGGCGCTGCAGACCAAGAACGTGGAGGACCTGTTCAAGCTGGCGCGCGAGATTCCGATCCAGGGACTGAGTGTGACGATGCCACTGAAGGAAGGCGTGATTCCCTTCCTCGAGCGCACGGATCCGCTCTCGGCGAAGATCGGCGCGGTGAATACGATCTCGCGGCTGCCGGATGGAAAGTTTTACGGTTTCAACACGGA
>DASYBN010000066.1:0-3456 GCA_036500785.1 Acidobacteriaceae bacterium | reverse complement strand
GGCCCTGACCTTTCAGGAGCTGCTCTTCGTCCTCGAAGACTTCTGGGCGCGCCACGGCTGCGTCCTCACGCAGCCCTACGATCTCGAGGTCGGCGCCGGCACCATGTCGCCCGACACCTTCCTGCGCGTGCTCGGTCCGCGGCCCATCTGGATCGCCTACGCGCAGCCCTCGCGCCGCCCCGCCGACGGCCGCTATGGCGAGAATCCGAACAGGCTCTTCAAACACACGCAGTTGCAGGTGATCCTTAAACCACCGCCTGAAAACGTGCAGGAGCTCTACCTCGAGTCACTCCGCGCAATCGGCATCGATCTCCGCGAGCACGACATCAAGTTTGAAGAGGACAACTGGGAGTGGCCAGTCGGCGGCGCCTGGGGCGTCGGCTGGCAGGTCATGCTCGATGGCCAGGAGATCACGCAGTTCACCTACTTCCAGCAGTGCGGCGGCATGGACCTCGACCCCATCTCCGGCGAGATCACCTACGGCATGGAGCGCATCGCTCAGTTCCTGCAGGACAAGGACTCCATCTACGACATCGTCTGGTCGCGCGACCCGCTGACCGGCGCCGAGCGCACCTATGGCGAAGTCCGCCTGCACGAAGAGCAGCAGTTCTCCGCCTACTCCTTTGACTACGCCGACATCGCTTCGCTGTGGAAGCACCTCGAGCTCTACGAAGCCGAGTGTCTCGCTCTCCTCGATCGCGCAAAGTCAGTCCTGAACGAAAAAAACGAGGACGAAATGAGCGTGCTGCGTTTCCCCACAATGGGCGCCTACGAGCTCGCGCTCAAATGCTCGCACACCTTCAATCTCCTCGACGCGCGCGGCGCGATCAGCGTGACCGAACGCGTCGGCGTCATGGCCCGCATCCGCAACCTCATCGTCGGCGTCGCCAGGATTTACGCAGAACAGGAGAAGCTGAAGCAAGCCACCTCGGTAGCAGCTCGGCTGCCAGGTTCGGCTGTATTGACCTAGCACTCATACACTGTCATCTCGACCGAAGGCGCGTAGCGCCGGAGCGAAGAGATCCCCGAATTTTGCACTTGTTCTTTGTTAAGGGCACGGCTTCAGCCGTGCCGCAAGCGCCGGAAATGGAACGCGGCTTTAGCCGCTGAGGTCAGTTTGGAAAACTCGAACGAGGCACATGGCAGATTTTCTCTTTGAGATCGGATTAGAAGAAGTCCCGGCGCGAATGATCGCAGCCGCCGAAGCAGAGCTCGCGCGCCGCACCGTCGCGCTGCTGGGCCGTGAAGGCCTGCTCGAAGACCGCGTGACACTCGACAGCGACGCCGTCAAAAGCTTCTCAACCCCGCGTCGGCTTGCCGTGCTGATTCACGGCGTGAAAGCTCAGCAGACAGACGTCACCGAAGAGCTCGTCGGCCCCGCCGTAAAAATTGCCTTCAAAGACGGCAAGCCCGGCCCTGCCGCGGAAGCCTTCGCGCGCAAGTGCGGTGTCAGCGTCGACGCACTCAAGACCATCGACACGCCCAAGGGCGAGTACGTCGCCGCAAGCGTGACGAAGGAAGGACTCAGCGCGGCACAGGTCATTCTTCGGGAGCTGCCCAAAGAGATTGCCGCGATCTACTGGACCAAGAACATGTACTGGCGCCCAGGCAAGCCCGAGCGCTTTGTGCGCCCCGTGCTGTGGATGCTCTGCCTGCTCGAACATCGTCACGCCCCGAATGGACTCGAGCTTGATACGCCTACGACATTGGTACTTCCGATTCAATTCGGCGGACGTTTCGCTGGCCGCGTCACATGTGGGCATCGGATACTCCATGGACCTGAGCCGATAGAAATTGCTCGGCCGAGCGAGTATGCGCAGAAGCTCGAGGCCGCCTTCGTTGTCGCCGATGTGGAAGCGCGCAGACACAAAATCCGCAAAGCTCTCGACAAAGCCACACGCACGGTCGACGGCGCGCGCTGGCGCGAAGACGAACCTCTCGTGGACACCGTGACGCACCTCACCGAATGGCCCACGGTCCTGCTCGGCGGTTTCGAGCGCGCATATCTCGCACTTCCCGAAGAAGTCCTCGTGACCGTGATGCGCGACCACCAGAAGTACTTCGCCGTCGAGGACGCGAACGGCAAACTCGCCCCGCACTTCCTCGCCGTGCTGAACATCGACCTCACGCCGCAGAACGAAGTAATCATCCGCCAGGGCAATGAACGCGTGCTGCGCGCACGCTTCAACGATGCGCGCTTCTTCTGGGAGTTCGATCAACGCGTTCCGCTGATGCAGCGACTGCCGCTGCTCGAGAAGGTCACCTTCCAGAAGGAGCTCGGCAGCTACGCAGCAAAGACCGAGCGCGTGCATGAGCTCACCGTCAAACTAACCCAGTTGCTCGCCTTGCGCGGAACGATGCTCGACGGCGAGGCCGCCCAGGGTGCGGCGCTGCTTGCCAAGGCCGACCTCACCACCGAACTCGTCAAGGAGTTCACCGAGTTGCAAGGCGTCATCGGCGGCCTCTATGCGCGAGCGCAAGGTCTGCGGCCGCTCGTAGCCGAGGCGATCTACGACCAATACAAGCCCGCCAGCGCCACAGACGGTCTGCCGCGCTCGCGCGAAGGCGCGCTTCTGGGCATTGCGGATCGCATCGACACGCTGACCGGAATGTTCGGCCTCGGCATGGAACCGACCGGTTCCAAAGATCCGTTCGCTCTGCGCCGCGCGGCGAACGCCGTGGTGCGGCTGCTCGCTGAAACGCAGCTTCCGCTGACGCTCGACGATGTGCTGAAGGCGTCCGGCCCGCATCCGGATGAGCTGATGGCGCGCCTGCGGCTGTTCTTTGCTGAGCGAGTCGAGTTCTATCTGCGCGAGGTGCGTGGCCAAGCGTATGACGTAACAAAAGCCGTGATGATCGCCGGCCAGGACGATCTTCGCGATCTCGTTGCCCGCGCAGAAGCGGTCACGGCCGTGCGCACCGGCGAGAATGCGGCGACGTTTCTCGCCGTTGCGGCAGCGTTCAAGCGCATGCGCAACATCCTCGAACAGGCGAGGGTCCGCAACGAGGAGTTTGCAAACTCTGTCGATCCGGCTCTGATGAAAGACGAGGCCGAGCGCGCTCTCGACGAAACCGGAGCAAAAGTTGCCGCGGAGGTCGAGTCGTTGGCGGCCGACCGTGAGTATGTGCCGGCGCTGATTGCGATCGCCGGGCTGCGCCCAATCGTCGATGCGTTCTTCGATCGCGTCATGGTGATGGCCCCGGAACCGGAGATCAGGGCCAATCGGCTCGCCCTCGTCGGCAGAACGGTCAAAGACTTCTCGCGCATCGCCGATTTTTCCGAAATCGTGGTCGGTTGAGCGCGCTTTCCAAGGACGCTGGAAACGCACACGCGCTTGGCGTTGAATGGACACAGCAGGTTGAGGAGGTCCGATGAGCCCCAAAGAGCGACCGGCGATTGTGCCGGATTCAGCGCGGGAAAACGGCGATAGCCGAGGCCCAAGTGTGCAGCCGCCG
>DASYBN010000065.1:0-3549 GCA_036500785.1 Acidobacteriaceae bacterium | reverse complement strand
CGCACCTGGTTTGCACCATTTTCCGGAGGTCTCTACTGGCTGCGCGACCAGCATCTCGAACGCGTTACGCTTGCCGGTCTCAACAATGACGTCATCTACTCGATTCATGGCGCGGGCAACGAGATCTGGGTCGGTCGCAGCCACGGCGGACTCACCGCGCTGACATGGAACGGCGCAAGCCTGCAGGCGCGTACCTTTTCCCACAAGGATGGACTCGCACAAGACTCCGTCTACTCCGTTCTCCGCGCCCGCGACGGGACGGTTTGGGCCGGAACAGTGAGCGCTGGGGTTAGCGTAGTGCGCCGGGGCAGAGTCGACAGCATCGCCGGTGGCAATGGCGGGTTCAGTACAGTCAACTGCATCCTGCAGGGCGCGGACGGGACTGTATGGTTCGCCACTCCAACCGGTCTGGACGCCTTCGCAGGCGGCCGATGGATGACGTTTACCGCGGCGGATGGATTGCCGTCCTCCAATGTCCGCGTGCTGTACCAGGACACAGCGCAGGTCCTCTGGATCGCCACCTCGCAGGGGCTCGCGTACTCAGAGGACGGTTCCATTCGCGTGCCCCGCTCCTTACCAGACAAGTTGCGGGAGCCCGTGCTTGGCATCACTGAGGACCAGCACGGTCAGCTCTGGATCACAACATCAGATCATGTGCTCGAAATGGATCGGGAGAAGTTGCTTCGAGGCAGCCTCACCGATTCTGATGTGCGCAGTTTCGGATCGCAGGATGGACTTCCGGCGACACAAGGCGTCGAGCGCGATCGCTCCGTCATTACCGATCCATACGGCAATGTCTGGATCGGGCTTGCGCAAGGTATGGCCATGACGCGTCCGCAACTGACTGAAGCGGAAGCACAGCCGATGTCGGCGCGGCTGGAAGCGCTCTCCGCTGGTAATTTGCAGCTGCCCGTCGAAGGCCAACCGAAGATTCCTGCCGGACACTCCTCGATTACTTTCCATTTCGGTGCAGCAACGCTCGCCGCCGTAGACCGCGCACGCTTCCGCTACAGGCTCGAGGGAGCTGATCGCGCGTGGAGCGAAATAGTCGCCCATCGAGAGATTACCTATAGCAATCTGGCGCCCGGGAGCTATCGTTTTCGTATCATCGCTTCGAATGCTGCGGGGCTATGGAACGGACCCGAAGCTTCACTTGCTTTCTCCATTACTCCGTCATTCTGGCAGACGTGGTGGTTCCGCAGTCTCTGCGCGTTCGTCGCGATCCTCTTGGTTGTGCTGCTCTACCGGATCCGCATGTACAGGCTGATCCAGGGGATGAATACGCGGTTTCAGGAGAGGCTGGCGGAACGCACCCGCATCGCTCAGGACCTGCACGACACGCTGCTGCAGGGAGTAATCAGCGCTTCGATGCAACTTGACGTGGCAGAAGACCAGATCCCTGAAAGCTCTCCGGCTAAGCCGCGGGTTCGGCGGGTGCTGGAGTTAATGGGGCAGGTCACAGAGGAGGGGCGGCGAGCTGTCAGCGGCCTGCGCAGCTCGGAACAAGAGATATATCATCTGGAGCAGGCCTTCTCCCGACTGCCCGAAGAACTTGCAATCCCAGGCTCCATCGAGTTTCGAGTGATCACGGAAAGCACTGCTCGTGCTCTTCGCTCCCCCATCCGCGACGAGGTGTATCGCATCGGCAGAGAGGCGCTCGTCAATGCCTTCCAGCATGCTGAGCCGCGCAGCGTGGAGGTGGAAGTAGAATATGCGAGGAGTTTCCTGCGACTCGCGGTGCGCGATGATGGCTGCGGCATCGATCCCAAGATTCTCGACTCAGGCCGCGCTGGTCACTGGGGCTTGATCGGCATGCGAGAGCGCTCGGAACGGATTGGTGGGCGGCTTCGATTGCGCAGCAGCGTCGGTGCGGGCACGGAGGTCGAGTTGACCATTCCCGGAATCATCGCCTTCCAGGAGCCGTCGCCTGGACCTGCATTCCGCGCATTCCATTGGAACCGAAGAACGTCAGGCCGGAAAGATGAGCCGGCGACAGGAAGCGAACCATGAAGAGCTTACTCCCAATCAGCGTGCTATGCGTCGATGACCATCCGTTGATGCGCGAGGGCATTGCTGCGATCATTTCCGCCGAGCCGGGCATGGAAATCGTGGCCGAGGCATCGACCGGCCGTGAAGCGCTGCAGGCATACCGGGAGCACAAGCCGGACATCACGCTGATGGATCTTCGCTTGCCCGATATCAGCGGAATTGATGCACTCGTCGCTATACGAAGCGAGTCACCGCAGGCCCGCGTGATCATGCTCACTACCTTCGGTGGGGACGTGGAGATTCAACGCGCTCTGACGGCCGGAGCCCAGGGGTACATGTTGAAGAGCATGCCGCGAAAGCAGCTGGTCGAGATGGTGCGCCGCGTACACTCCGGAGGCAAGAGCATCCCGGCCGAGATTGCTGCTCATCTTGCCGAGCACCTTGGCGAGGAGACACTCACACGACGCGAGGCCGACGTGTTACAGCAGCTGGCACACGGCAACCACAACCGGGATATTGCAGAACAGCTCTTCATCTCCGAAGAGACCGTGAAAGGGCACATCAAGCACATTATGGAGAAGCTGGGCGCCAAAGATCGGACGCAGGCAGTGGCGATTGCCGT
The DNA here is from genome assembly GCA_036500785.1 of Acidobacteriaceae bacterium. Lineage (GTDB taxonomy): Bacteria > Acidobacteriota > Terriglobia > Terriglobales > Acidobacteriaceae > Granulicella. Next base: position 938 of record DASYBN010000065.1, on the reverse strand, counting down.
GCGGCGGGGTTTCCTCCATCTCTAGCGCGCCTCGATGAAAAGGTGTTACGTCAAAACACCTCGTTCTAGGGGTGCACAAGCCTTCTCAAGTAGCTAGCCTGAAATGTCACTCTTGGCAGGGGCCGCTCCAGGCATGCACCGATTGTTCTCCATCTTCCCGCGCGGCACTCCAGGCGCAGGTTTGTTGCTGCTCCGCATCGGAGTCGCCGGAGCCCTTTTTAGATTCGACATCGGTTCATTCGCCACCATGAAATGGACAGCCGAGATCACAAGCCTGCTGCTGGCCGCCGCAATCCTGTTCGGTGTGCTCACGCCGGTTGTTGCCATTCTCGGAGGCTTGAGTCTGATTGAGCACGGCCTGACAACGATCGGCGCCCCCACCGCGCACCGTGAAGATCTCATCAGTACCGCCGCATGGATCATCGTCACCTTAGCGCTTGCCTTGGTCGGGCCGGGGGCATATTCGATCGACAGTCGGATCCTTGGACGCCGCGAGATCATCATCCCGCGCAGCGCTGCCCAGAAGTAGGGACGCTGTCACCCCCCGAATGGGGGAGCCTTAGAAGCCTCCGTAGAGTCCTCATAAAAGCACGCATTCGCGGGATGCCTGCTCTCCAAGAGAGATCGATACTGTTCGCAGACAATCGGGACACAAGCAAATGGAGCCACCAAATGTCTTTAGACGCCATACTCGTTCGCGAAACAATTCAGAACGCCGTCCTCACTCATGGTCGAGGGGCTCATCCCCGCTGTTCCCATCGCGCCGGTCAGCACAGTACGGCGGTGCTGGAGCTATGTTCTTTGGCGACAGCCAAGAATGAACGCGCCTGGAGCAGCCACTATGCGTTCTGAACTCGTCGCAAATGCATTGAAGCAGGTTCCAAACCGCTATCTGCTGACGCGCGCTGCAGTGGAGGCGATTCGCGCGTTTCACATGC
>DASYBN010000064.1:0-6502 GCA_036500785.1 Acidobacteriaceae bacterium | reverse complement strand
GAGAAGGGGCGCGATGGCGAGCGTACGCCGATGCAGTGGGACGGCTCGCCCGAGGCCGGCTTCACCACGGGTGACAAGCCGTGGCTGCCGGTGCCGGACACCTACAAGACGGTGAACGTGGCCGAGGAAGTCCGCGACGATGACTCACTGCTGAACTGGTACAAGCAACTGATCCATCTTCGCCGCGACAATCCGGCGCTGCACTCGGGGAAGCTGACGCTGCTGAACACGACGGACACGAAGGTGTTCTCCTGGCTGCGGCAGACTGCCGGCGAGCCCGCGGTGGTGGTGGCCTGCAACTTCACGGCGGAGCCGCAGAAGTTCAGCTTCGATCTGACCCAGCAAGGGATGAGCAGCAAGCAGGCGAAGACATTGATGAAGACGCCGGGCTCGAGCGATCCCGCATCGCTCGATGAGGTGAACCTGCCGCCGTTTGGAGTGTATATCGGGCAGGTGCAGTAACCGCCTCAATAGCACGCGACGCGGCCCCCGTCTTAGCTATCTGGGTAGCTATTGGGGCAGCTATCGGGGGCAGGCTGCGCCGTTTCTGCCGGCGGAGAGCAGGTCGGCGTAGCGCGCGTAGATGTTCTCGAAGACAGCATCCCACGAAGCGGAGAGCGCAAACTGGCGTGCGCGCCTGCGCATTTCCCGATGAGCCGGAGCGTCGCTCGCGAGCGTCGCGATGGCGGCAGCGAAATCCGGGTCAGGGCGAACATAGCCGCTGTCGCCATCGTGCACGATGCGGGCCGGGCCTCCGTCGGGGGTGACAATGGCGGGCACGCCGGATGCGAGTGCCTCCAGCACCACGTTGCCGAAGGTGTCGGTGTGCGAGGGAAAGACGAAGGCATCCATGTTGGCGTAGGCGCGAGCCAGATGCGCGCCGCGGAGGACTCCGGTGAACTCCGCGCGCTGCAGATGCTGCCGCAGCCAGGCGTCTTCTCCACCGTGGCCGACGATGAGAAAACGGAAGTGGTCCGCTCCCTGGCGGCGGAGCTGCTGCTCTATTGTCACCAGCAGTGCGACATTTTTTTCGATGGAGAGGCGGCCGACGAAGCCGAGAACGAAGTCTCGATCCTCCGGGCGACGATCGCGATATGCGGGCGAGAATGTCTCGGTATCGACACCACGCGTCATCAGGTGACAGGGGCGGCCGGTCGCGCGTTCGAGCAGTGCGCACAGTTGGGTGTTGGGCGCGAAGAGCACGCGCGCCTGCTTGTAATAGAGCGCGGTGCTCCAAAGCGCTGCGGATTCGATCTGCCGGCCGACACCTGGGCCACTTCCGCGGAAGAGACGCGTGAACCAGCCGGAGCGCGTCGCGGCATACTGGTGCACATTGGTGTGCCAGGAGGCGACCAGCGGCACACGCAGGTGGTGCGCGATCCATGCGCCGATGAAACCCAGCTCCGAAGGGCCGGTGATGTGAACGATGTCTGGCCGAAAGTGCCGCGTGTCGGCGAGGATGCGCGGCAGATGTCGCCAGTACGCGAGATCGAAACGCAGGTCTTTCTCCACCGAAAAGGAGAATGCGCTGCGCGGCAACTCGAGCGTGCGGACGGAGCCGTCTTTGTTGGCGCCATCGGCCGGACCTGCGCGCACACAGAGAAAGGGCAGGCTGCGGCGGCGGGCAAAGGCCACAAAGTGCCGGCTGGTGTGCGCTACGCCATTGATCTCGTGAAAGGCGTCGGGAAAGTATGCGATTCGGGGCGGACGGGAGAGTGAGGGAGCATCAGACGCCGCGAGCATGACGGGAGTGTATGCGGTGCTCGCGGAAACCGGAAATAACTTATACGGGCTCACCCTCGCCAAGGGCGAACTGCAACTGCCGCGATTCATTCCAGGCCAGCCGCAGGCTGCCGCTGAATGGCGCGCAGCCCATGAGACGCACAGCCTGGATGCTCAGGCGCAACGCCAGCGGCGCATGGCCGGCAGGCCATAGCGCACTCACAGGCCGCGGAATGCCGGTCGCATCCGGGTGATAGACACGCTCATCCCAGCGGCGCGAGCCCACTGGGAAGTCGGGGTAATTGCGCACCGCGTCCAAGGTGGACTGCATGATGCGGTGCTTCCACGGCTCCGCGTATTGCGGCATGAAGAGAACGTGGCTGCGGACCTCGTTGCGTATCTCATGGACGAACTCGTTGAAGGAGGTCGCATTGGTGAGATTGACGTTGCCGTTCGGCTCCAGGCCGTGGCGGTCGCCGCCGGAGATGAGCAGCTTGTTCCAGCGCTCGGCCAGTGAGCGCACCACGCGATTCTCATTCCAGCCGCGCAGCCCGTTCAGTTCCAGGGCGTGGATGAACTCGCCATTCTGCTCGAGGAATTCTTCGAGGCGCAGCGCGTGGCGAGCGCCGCCGATCTCGTAGAGGTCCCACATCGGATGATTGAAAACGATGAGGACGTTAGGGAGGGCATGAAGCGCGCTCAGCAGCTCGGTCAGTCGAGCGTCGGAGGGATTGGCGGTGAACTCCTCGAAGATACGCATCCATTCCGCGCCGTAGGCACTGGGCAGATTGTGGATGCCGAGATGGAAGGATTGATCCCCGGCGAAAGGTACGGTCCATTCGACCGAGACGGGGATGTGACGCGCGCTGGCGACGGTGCGCAGCAACTGCGGCGCCTCGATGTTGTCGTGATCGGTGATCGAGACGAGGGCGGAGCGCTGCAGCTTACTCTCGATCTGACGGCGCTCCAGATCGAAGGCCAGACGGGGCGTGAGCGGCGGCGTCCAGTAGCCGCGTGCGTAGTCCGGCTTCAGGATCGCGTGCTTCGCGTGCATGGGTTCGAGGCGCCGATAGAGACGTCCCCAGAAACCGTCGCTGGCAATGAACTTGACGACAAAGTCCAGCGTCTCTTTGGAGCGGTTGGTGTGGCTGTGCAGCGAGACGCCGGTGCTGAAGTCGCGGGCGGCGCCGGGGTTCTTCCACAGGTAGGAGATCTGCGATGGCTTCATGGCCGCTCCTCACACCTTGCACTTACAGTATGAGAACAGCCCTATGAATGAGGCATTACGCAGACAAGAAGATGTCGTAACTTTCGTGCAACCTTAGTGCTAGATAGGGAAAGGAACCGTACTAGTTACGGGCCGGAAGAGTAGGACTTAGCGCGTTTTTGCTATGTCGGGCGCTAAGTCCACGTGGGTCTCGGGTCCATGCGATCCGTCGGAAGGTTGGGCGTGACGGCTCTCCGGCTCGAGGTGGTTGGTTGTAAGTCCCTGTTGCAGCAGCGCAAAGGCCTCTTCCGGAGTGTCGGCGAACTGGAAAAGGCGAAGATCCTCGGGTGAGATAGTGCCTTTCTCGACAAGGATATCGAGGTTGATTACCGATTTCCAGTAAGTGGAACCATAGATGATGACGGTGATTTTCTTGGCCAGCTTCTCGGTCTGCGCAAGAGTGAGTATCTCGAAGGCCTCGTCGAGCGTGCCGAAGCCGCCGGGGAAGACGACCAGTGCCTTGGCGAGATAGGCGAACCAGTACTTACGCATGAAGAAGTAATGGAACTCGAAGTTCAGCGCGGGAGTGATGTAGCGGTTGGGTGCCTGCTCGAAGGGCAGCTTGATATTGAGCCCGACAGTGGGTCCACCGGCCTCGTATGCGCCGCGGTTGGCGGCTTCCATGATGCCGGGGCCGCCCCCGGAAGTGACGACGAAGCGGCGCTGCCGGCCTTTCAGGGTCATGGACCACTGCGTCAGCATGGCGGCGAGCTTGCGCGCGTCTTCGTAGTAGTGGGCCATCTCAACGGCTGCCTCGGCGCGGCGGCACTTCAGCTCGTTCGCGCTGCCATCGTCCAACCTGCAGGCGTCCAGCTCCGCACCCTTTGCCGGCTGTTCATGATGCGGCGCCAGTTCGCGGGAGTAGGGACGCGCCAGCAGTTCCAGCTCGTGGTTCGCGACATCGAGCGCGTTGAAGCGAGCAGAGCCGAAGAAAACGACGGTGTCGCGGATGCGCTCGCGGCGAAAGCGGGCCAAGGGCTCGGCGTACTCGGCCATGATGCGGATCAGACGCCCGTCGGGGCTATTGAGGAAGGCAGGGTTTTCGTATGCGAGCGATGCAGGTTCCAACGGATTTGGCAGTTGATCGGACATAGAGAGGAGATTATTAGCGGCGACGGCGGCGGAATAAGACGCTGAATGCGATCCAGATATTCAGCAGGCCAAGGCCGGAGACGATGCCCCGCACCCATCCCTGCGCCATGAAGTTGGCCACCGTGGGCCAGTTGTTGATGAAGGCATTCGTGGTCCACACGCTGCGCCAGGGCAACAGAAAGACCAGCACACCGACGTAGAGACGAAGAATGACGAACAGTGTGACCTCGATCACCAGCAGCCAGCGCGGGATCTGCCTTTGCTGCTGTTGCGGCGCGGGCTCAACCGCAGTTGCCGGCTCATTGGGCGCGCTGAAGAGGTTTCCCTGGTTCGCCATTCACTACCTGCAAAGTTCAAGGAGCGGCCCGGAAGAGCCGCTCCCTAACATTCAAGCTTACACGCTAGGACAGACAAAGGCAGATCACAACAGACGACCACAGACAACTGCAGTAGAGGGCATTCCTGCAGCGGGATTTCTGCTTTTGTATGTAGTTATCTGCAGTTGTCTGCCGTTGTCTTTACTGCGCTACGGGCTGCGCATTGCGCCTCGGACGGCGGTTCGCCTGCAGGATCTTCTTGCGCAGGCGCAGCGACTTGGGTGTGACTTCGACCAGTTCATCTTCTGCGATGAACTCGATGGCCTGTTCAAGGTTGAGCGCCTTCACCGGCACGAGACGGATGGCCTCATCGGCGCTGGATGCGCGCATGTTGGTGAGCTTCTTCTCGCGCACCGCGTTGACATCGAGATCGTTGTCGCGCGAGTGCTCGCCGACGATCATGCCTTCGTAGACCTCGACGCCGGGGTTCACTAGCAGCACGCCGCGGTCCTGCAGACCGTCGAGCGCGTAGGCGGTGGTGGTGCCGGCGCGGTCCGCGATGAGCGCGCCGGTGGGCCGCTGGGGAATCTCCCCCTGATAGTGGATGTAGCCATCGAAGAGCGCATTCATCACGATGGTGCCGCGCGTCTCGGTAAGCATCTCGGAGCGCAGGCCGATGAGGCCGCGCGAGGGCACGCGGAACTCCATGCGCACGCGTCCGGAGCCGTGATTGGTCATCTTCACCATCTCGCCCTTGCGCGGCCCAAGGCGCTCGATGACGGTGCCGACGAAGTTTTCCGGGATGTCGATGGTGAGGTGTTCGACCGGTTCCATGGTCTTGCCGTCGACGACGCGGGTGACGATCTCGGGCCGCCCGACCACGAGCTCGTAGCCTTCGCGGCGCATCATCTCGATGAGGATGGCGAGCTGCAGCTCGCCGCGGCCGAGGACCTTGAAGCTGTCCGGTGAGCCGGTATCCTCGACGCGGATGGAGACGTTGGTCAGCAGCTCCTTGTCGAGGCGCTCGCGCAGGTTGCGGCTGGTGACGTACTGCCCTTCGCGGCCGGCGGTCGGCGAGTTGTTGACGGAGAACTGCATCGCGATTGTCGGCTCGTCGATGATGATGGGCGGCAGTGGCTGCGGGTTTTCGAGGTCGACGATGGTCTCGCCGATGTTGATGCCGGTGACGCCGGCGATGGCGACGATGTCGCCAAGCACGGTTTCGGTGATGTCCGTGCGCTTGAGCCCTTCAAAGGAGAAGAGCTTGGTGATCTTGGTCTTCTGCAGTGAGCCATCGCGCTTGGAGATGTTGATTTCGTCGCCAGTCCTGAGGGTACCGTTGAAGACGCGCGCAATGCCGAGGCGGCCGAGATAGTCCGAGTAGTCGAGGTTGGTGACCTGGATCTGGAGCGCGCCCTTGGGGTCGCCGGTGGCTGGCGGGAGCGATTCAAGGATGGTCTCGAAGAGCGGCTGCAGGTCGGTGCCCTGCGTGTCGAGCGAGAGGGACGCAGTGCCCTGCTTGGCGTTGGTGTAGAGCACCGGGAAATCGAGCTGATCCTCTTCCGCGTCGAGGTCGATGAAGAGGTCGTAGACCTCGTTCAGGACCTCCTGCGCGCGGGCGTCGGGGCGGTCGATCTTGTTGATGACCAGGATGGGGGGGAGCTTGGCTTCGAGAGCCTTCGAGAGGACGTAGCGGGTCTGCGGCAGCGGACCTTCGGAGGCGTCGACCAGCAGCATGACGCCATCGACCATCTTGAGGGCGCGCTCGACTTCGCCGCCGAAATCGGCGTGGCCGGGGGTATCGACGATGTTGATCTTGGAGTCCTTGTAATGGATCGCCGTGTTCTTGGCCAGAATGGTGATGCCGCGTTCCTTCTCGAGCTCGTTCGAATCCATGACGCGCTCGGCGATGGTCTCGTTGGCGCGGAAGGTCCCAGCCTGGCGGAGCATTGCATCGACCAGAGTGGTCTTGCCGTGGTCGACGTGGGCGATGATGGCGATGTTGCGGATGGTGCTGGACACGGTGATGCGATCTCTTTCTTTCCTGAATCGATTCTGTTGCGGGACTGGGAGGAGGACCCTCCCCCCTCCCGTTGCGGGAGGC
>DASYBN010000063.1:0-2760 GCA_036500785.1 Acidobacteriaceae bacterium | reverse complement strand
CGACGCTTTACATGTCCGGCGGCGTGCTCGGCGTCATGGCTCTTGTGCCAGGACTGCCGAAGCTTCCGTTTTTGCTGGTGGCTGCGGGGCTGCTGTTCGCCGGCCGCCAAGTCGCACGGCGCTCCTCGGCGCAGACTACCGAGAATGCCGCAGAGGTCGCGAAGAAGGATGACGCGAAGACGCAGAGCGAAAATCTAGCTGGGCTGCTCCGCATGGACGAGCTGTCGCTGGAGATCGGTTTTCAGCTGATTCCGCTGGTGGATGAGAAACAGGGCGGTCAGATGCTGTCACGTATCCGGACACTGCGGCGGCATCTGGCGACGGAACTCGGCTTTGTCGTTCCTCCGGTTCACATTGCGGACAACCTCCGGCTGAAGCCGCGCGAGTATGTCATCTCATTACGCGGGATCGAGATCGGCCGCTGGCAGACGGAAAGCAATCAGCTTCTGGCAGTGTCCGCAGATCCGCAGGCGCGTGCGTTGCCCGGCAAAGAGACGCGCGAGCCCGCCTTCGGGGTGAATGCGCGCTGGATTGCTCCCGCGCTCGAAGAGCAGGCGTTGGCCGCAGGCTACTCCGTTGTCGATCCGACCACCGTCATCACGATGCACCTATCGGAGCTGGTGCGGCGATGCGCCCACGAGTTGCTCAGCCGAGCGGAGACCAAGCGACTGGTCGACGCATTGAACGATTCCCATCCCAAGCTGATCGAAGAGCTGATCCCCAAGGTGATGACGCTAGGCGAGGTGCAGCGCGTCCTGCAGCAGCTTCTGCGTGAGCAGGTATCGATCCGCGATCTGGGAACCATCCTTGAGGTACTGGTGGAAGCTGCGCCCGCCAACAAGTCGTTGCCGCACCTGGTGGAGCTATGCCGCCAGGCGATGGGGCGGCGGCTCATCCAGCCTCATCTCGATGCGGATGGAGCGCTTCCAGTCCTGCTGCTCGACCCAGCCATCGAGGAGGAGCTGCAGTCCTGCTTCGGTGACGGAAGCCGGAACATCAGCGACCGAGGTGCGCTCACGGTGCCGGTGATCCGGCGGATGGCCGATTCTTTGAAAAAGCTAAGTGGCGGGGCGGCCGCAACGGCATGGCCCGTGCTTCTGTGTCAGAGTCCGGCGCGATATCACATTCGACGCTGGCTGGAGCCAGCAGTACCTCGGGTGACGGTACTGGCGCCGAGTGAGGTTCCCGCCGATGTACGAGTCCGATCGCTGGGCACCGTGCGCTGAACAGGCAATCGGAAGCGCGAGAGCGATGCACAGGAGCAGGTATGGAACATACAACGTCCACAGGCCAGAAGCATAACCAACTCCCGGTCAGCCTCTATCCGCTGCCGCATACAAACGATGTGCCAGAGGGCTCCGGCGGGCGCGGTGCGCTGGGCGGTGACCCTTACGAGCGCTCGCCGGTTTCAGAAGAGGTGCTTCGTGAGCATCTGCCGATGGTGCGGTTTCTCGCATTGCGTATTCGCGAACGGCTGCCGCAGCAGGTCGAGATGGAAGACCTGATCAGCGCCGGCGTTGTAGGGCTCATGGATGCGATGCAGAAATTCGATCCGGAAAAAAAGGTGCAGTTCCGTACTTATGCGCAGTTTCGCGTGCGTGGTGCCATGCTCGACAGTCTGCGCGCCCTGGATTGGGGACCGCGTGATCTGCGCCGGAAAGGCCGCGCCGTCGAGGAGGCAATTCGCTTGCTGAGCGCCAAGCTTGGCAAGGCTCCGACCGAGAGTGAAGTGGCGAAGGAGATGGGGCTGGAGCTGAACGCGTATCAGCAGCTCCTGGGTGAACTGTCCGGGCTTGAGTTAAGCAGTCTGAACGCAACGCCAGGAGAAGATGCCGGCGTCGAAGCGCTCGCTCTTCTTCCCGCGGGTCCGGAGGATGACCCGTTTCTCCAGTGCCAGAGCAACGAGATGCGGCGCCTGCTCGCGCAGGCGATTGAGGACCTTCCCGAGCGCGAGCGAATGGTGCTGACGCTTTATTACTACGAAGAGCTGACGATGCGTGAGGTGGGAGCAACGCTGGGAGTTGTTGAATCGCGTGTCTCCCAGCTTCACTCTTCAGCCATGGCGCGGTTGCGAGTTGCGCTTGGCGCGCCTGCCGCAAGACGCGCCGCCCGTGCATGACGACACACAGAGCGGGTTGACCGAGGGGAGAGATATGGTGGACGGAAACGGTTTGGGCAAGCTGCTCGACATTGAGTTAGAGGCCAACATACGTTTTGGCGCGCGAGAGATGTCGCTTGCCGAGTTATTGGAGATCGGTCCTGGCGCGGTCATTCCGCTCGACCGGCAGGTCACAGATCCGGTGGATCTGATCATTGGGGATAAGGTGGTTGCCCGCGGCGAGGTGGTGCTGGTGCAGGGCAAGTTCGGCTTGCGGGTCACCGAGGTCGTGTCCGGGTGATGCAGCGGATGGGTGAAGTAACGGTGGACGGAGCCTTATCATCTACAGCGCCTTGCTGGACGGAGACGTGCGGCAATCCACAGTGCAGAACCGGCTGGCTGCGGCTCTTCCGGAGTCGCTCCTTTCCTCGTTTTGAGCAGAAGTGGGCATGCAGCGCAGCTTGCACGGAGCGGATGATCGCTGATGCAGTCCGGGGCCAGATCGAAAGCTGGGTGCCCGCTCCGGCGGAGCGCGCCTTGCGCATGCCACTAGGCTTGATCCTGCTCAGCCGCGGGTGGATCAGCCATCGGGAGCTTCAAGACGCGCTGGCAGCCCAGCGCCGCGCTGGCCATGGGCGGATTGGCGAGTGGCTGCATCGCCT
>DASYBN010000062.1:0-2464 GCA_036500785.1 Acidobacteriaceae bacterium | reverse complement strand
GTCAAAGTAAGCGAAAACAGCGCGAATTGAGCGCGAAATTTCGTACAATAAAAGGAAGATGACCGATACGACAGTTGCCGCGCCTGAAGCGCCGGCCAAGCCCCACGCCGCCAAATACACACGCAATCAGCCGTACCTCTCGCGCGTCATTACAAACCAGCGTATGACCGGGCCCGAGAGCGAAAAAGAGACGATTCACATCGAGCTCGAGCTCGAAGAGGGCATGACCTACACGCCCGGCGACGCGGTCGGCATCGTCCCGACGAACCGCGAAAGCCAGGTGGCTGAGGTGCTCGAGGCGTTGGGCTTCAACGGTACCGAGCGCGTGCTGGACCACTACAAGGTCGAGATCTCGCTGCATGAGGCGCTGACAACGCGGCTCGGCATCAGCAAGCTCGCGCGCGGCAGCGTGAACCAGTACGCGAAGCTCTGTGGAGAAAACGTGCCGGAAGGCCTGAAGAAGCTGCTCGGCAGCGAGAACAAGGCGATGGCCGAGGAGTACGTCTGGGGCCGCGAGTTCGTCGACCTCGTCAAGGATTTTCCCGGCTTCATCAAGGAGCCGCAGGAGCTGTTCAACATCCTGCAGCGCCTCACGCCGCGCATGTACTCGATCGCTTCTTCGCAGCTGGCGCACGCCAACGAGGTGCACACGACGGTGCGCATCGTGCGCTATAACGCGCATGGAACGGAGCGCCAGGGCGTCTGCTCGGGCCATCTCGGCGAGCGCGCTCCCGTCGGCTCCATCATGCCGATCTTCCTGCACGAGAACAATGCGTTTCGTTTGCCGCAGGACGCCGACGCGCCAGTAATCATGATCGGTCCGGGCACCGGCATCGCACCGTTCCGCGCCTTCCTCGAGCATCGCCAGGCGCTCAGCGAAAAAGGGCCGATGTGGCTGTTCTTCGGCGAGCAGCGCCGCGTGTCCGATTACCTCTACGAGGAGCAGTTCGCCGAGCTGCAGCGCGCGGGCGTTCTCACCAACCTGCACACCGCTTTCAGCCGTGATACCGCAAAGAAGGTCTACGTGCAGGACCGCATGCAGGAGAACGCGGCCGAGCTCTACGATTGGCTGGAACGCGGAGCGTACTTCTACGTCTGCGGCGATGCGAGCCGCATGGCCAAGGACGTCGAAAATGCGCTGCTCGATGTGATCGCCAAGGGCTCCAACGGCACGCTGGAGCACGCGGCCGAGTATCTCGCGGCGATGAAGAAGCAGAAGCGCTACCAGCGCGACGTCTACTAATCCCCTCACAGCAGAATGACGAAGGCCGCCAGCAATGGCGGCCTTCTTTGTGCTCAATATGCTCTACGCGCGCAGATAGTCGGCGCGCCAGTTGGTGATTGCCTGCTTGATGGCTTTGGGCTGCAGATTCTCACCTAGGGTTCGCTGCACGAGAACCGGCAGTTCGGCGTCGGAGGCGAAGCGCAGAGCAATAATCTGGCGAATCGTGAGCGACTGAGAGGAGGCGAGGAGCTCCGGCGTGAGCAGCCGTTGATATCGAAGCTGCTCTTCAAGGCGGATCACACGATCCTGAACCCGCAGTGCGGTTGATCGTGCCACGCCTGCCAGCACGAACACAGCAAGCGCGATCACGACAATCCAGGCGTGAAGCGCGATGTGGTGCGGCCAGTGACGAACAAGAACCGCGATCGTGACGCCCACGTTGACCAGCAGAATCGGTGCGACAAAGAAGTGGAACGGCGGATCAAAACGCCCATGATTTTTGTAGTTCTGTGGTGTTTGCATCGTTCTCCTGTCGGCATTGAAGAGGCACCGCCATCATAGCCCGGGAGCTTGCGATACGCTGAGACGATGGCGAAAAAGAGAATCGGCGTCCATGTAGGCGTTGCAGGCGGCTGCTGGACCGCTGTCCAGCGCGCGGTCGACGCCGGCGCAAATACATTTCAGATCTTCAGCTCCAGCCCGCGCACGTGGAAGAGCTCTCCCGTGCGGCCCGAAGAGGCACTGAAGATGCGTGAGGCGCGTGCAAAGCACGACGTCAATCCGCTGGTCATTCACGCCAGCTACCTCATCAACCTGTGCAGTCAGACCGAGAGCGTTCGCGCCAACTCCGTGAGTGCCTTTCGCGGCGAAGTAGAGCGCGCGCTTGCATGGGGCGCGGAGTATCTCGTGCTGCATCCCGGCTCGTGGAATGGGCTGACGCGCGAGGAGGGTCTTCGCTTCGCGGTGCAGGGAATCGAGCGCGCGACGGATGGTCTGCCGTGGCAGGACCACAACTTCCACGTGCTCATCGAGAACACGGCAGGTGCGGAGTACTCGCTCGGCGGAACGCTGGAGCAGGTCGCGGAGGTTGTGGCGCGATTGCGCGAGTGCGCTCCGGTCGCTGTGTGTCTCGACACCTGTCATCTGCACGTCAAGGGCTATGACATTGTCACCGCGGAGGGCTGGGCCGAGACGACGAAGTTGATCGAGCAGACAGTCGGGCTTGAGACGGTGCGCGTG
>DASYBN010000061.1:0-4364 GCA_036500785.1 Acidobacteriaceae bacterium | reverse complement strand
GGCACCGATCGAACGAAAAGAAGCACACCGTGACAACCCCGCCACGCAGGCGCCGACCCTCCACGTCGAATCACGCCTCGTCTCGGTCGCAGTCAACGCCGTCGACGACACCGGCGCGCCTGTCGGTGGCCTCACCCGGGACGACTTTGCCATCTTCGAAGACAACAAGCCCCAGAAGATCGCGGTCTTCGAAAAAGAAGCGACCACCCCACTCGAGATCGTCCTCGCCATCGACGCATCCGGCAGCACCCTCGGCGATCTGCCGCTCGAGGTCAAAGCCGCCAAATCCTTCGTCCGCTCCATCCTCCGCCCGCAGGATTCCATCGACGTCATGGAGTTCGCCGACGATGTCACCGAGCTCGTCTCCTTCACCAATGACGAGCGCCGCATCGAATCCGGCCTCGGCCACATCGAGCACGGCGACGCCACCGCGCTCTATGACGCCATCTATCTCGCCGGCCAGCGTCTCGCCGAGACACCCGCCAACCTCGGCCAGCGCCGCGTCATCGTCCTCATCACCGACGGCGAAAACACCACACGCCACGGGGGCTACGACTCCGCGCTCGAGCAGGCGCAGCGCGCCGGCGCGATGGTCTACTCGCTCATCATCGTCCCTATCGCTGCCGACGCCGGCCGCAACACCGGCGGCGAGCACGCGCTCATCCAGATGGCGCGCGACACCGGCGGCAAGTACTACTACGTCGAAGACCGCCGCGACCTCGCTCCCGCCTTCGCGCACGTCTCCGACGACCTCCGCACCCAATACACGCTCGCCTACTACGCCCCGCAAAACGGCGGCGACGAAAACGGCCTCCGTCACATCGAAATCCGCCTCAAAGACCCCGCCGTCGCCGCCAAGTACAAACTCCGCTACCGCACCGCCTACTACGGCAACCGCTAATCACCACCGCGGATCAATTGGGCTGCAGCGCCTCACGGCCCCGCGCAAATCGTTTCCCGTCTCGAAATATGGCAGAGAGGGTACTTGGCCCTCGCGCCAGTCACCGTCGCTCTGCAACAGCCGTACAATCATCTGCATGGTGACGAAGCGGCGGCACAAGGGACCACCCTCCAACGAGACAGGACAGGAGGCGCTTTACCTGAAGTCGTTGAGCGAGCGGCAGGTGAACGTGTCCATCAAGCTGCGTGATGGCGAGGTCGTCAGCGGATGGATCGAATACTTCGACGACATGATGCTCCGGCTCACGCGCGAAGGCCGTCCGAACCTCTTCATCTACAAGTCGCAGATCCGCACAATCACCGAGAGCACAGCAGCCGCGCGGCGGGCCTCACGCGGAGACGGCGCAGCGGAACGATAGTAAACAAGTCGAGATCATCAAAGAGGTCCTGTGGCAGAGCTGTTGGGGAAGGCAGAAGAGATTGCGCGCGAGGCAGGAGCCCTGCTGCGGGAATATTTCCATCGCGGTGTGCACGCGGAGTACAAGGGCGACGTCGATCTCGTCACGGAGGCCGACCGCGCCAGCGAAAAGCTCATCACCGAGCGTCTTCGCTCAGCGTTTCCCACGCATGGCGTCTACGGCGAAGAGGGAACACGCAGCGCACTTGACTCCGAGTATCGCTGGTACGTCGATCCGCTCGACGGCACCACGAACTTCGCGCACGGATTCCCCATCTTCTGTGTCGTCCTTGGCTGCGAGCGCCGCGCCCCGAGTCTGCGTGCCGAGGAAGACGGCGAGATGGTCGCCGGTGTCATCTACGATCCTCTGCGCGACGAGATGTTCGCGGCCGAGCGCGGCGGCGGCGCACGCCTGAACGGCCGCCCAATTCACGTCTCACGCACTAAGACGCTTGAGGAATCGCTCATCGCGACCGGCTTTCCCAGCCACAAGCGGCACCGCAATCCGAACATCCACTTCTATCAGGAGTTCACGCTGCGCTCGCATGGTGTCCGCCGCGCCGGCTCGGCCGCGATCGATCTCGCGTACGTCGCCTCCAGCCGCCTCGAAGCTTTCTGGGAGTTCAATCTCAATCCGTGGGACACCAGCGCGGGCTATCTGCTCGTCGAAGAAGCCGGCGGCAAGATCACCCACTTCGACGGATCGAAGTTCACCCTGGACTCGCGCGAGGTCTTTGCCTCGAACGGCCTGGTTCACGCCGAGATGACAGCTCTCTTCGACGATCTGTTCGCCGGCCGCAACCTCTCGCCCATACCCACGCCCGCCGAATTCGCCGCGCGCAGACTGGCCGAGAAGTAACCGACCGCTACGTCCACTCCGGAAACTGGCTCCGATTCAAATCCAGCGCCGCGATCCTCTTCATATCATCCGCGTCCAGCTTGAAATCGAAGATCACCAGATTCTCACGCCGATGCTCCGGGTTCGACGAACGCGGGATCGCGACGACCCCCCGCTGGTGATGCCAGCGCAGAATCGTCTGCGCAACAGTCTTGCCGTGTTTCTGGCCGATCTCCGCGAGCACCGCATTCGTGAACATCCCGTTGCGGCCCTCTGCAAACGGCGCCCACGCCTCCATCTGCACACCCACCGGACGCAAGGATTCGAGTTCAGCCGTCTCCTGAAAGAACGGGTGCGTCTCCACCTGATTCACCGCAGGTTTCGTCTTCGCAGTCGTCATCAGGCTTGCGTACTGCGCCTGGTCGAAGTTACTCAGCCCGATCGCCCGGATCTTTCCCGCCGCGTTCAGCTCTTCCATCGCCCGCCACGAGCCCTGCACATCTCCGCGCGGCCGGTGAATCAGCCACAAATCCAGATACTCCAGCTGAAGCTTGTCGAGCGCCGTTTGAAACGCCCGCTTCGCGGGCTCATACCCCGAATCGTCGACCCAGATCTTCGACGTCACAAACAGCAGCTTGCGATCGATCCCACTCTTCTTGATCCCGGCGCCCACAGCCTCCTCGTTCTGATACACCTTCGCCGTGTCGATCAGCCGATAGCCCGCCGTGATCGCGTCCGCCACACTCTCCGTGCAGACATCTCCGCGCAGACTGTACGTCCCGAACCCAAGCATCGGCATCATCACACCATTGCCCAGCCGCACCTGCGGTATCGAAACCTGGTCACCGGCCGAAGCCCATCCCACACGCCCCAAAGCCAGGCCCGTTGCCGCCAGCGCTCCGCCCTTCAGCACCGCGCGACGGCTGATCGCGCCCATTTTTCTCTCTTCGTTCATCCTCATCACGCTCCGCACTCCACCTTACAGATAGACGGCCGTTCGCGGCCACTGCGTCCTCATCCACCGCCAATTATTGTTAGAATCATCCTTGACACCTAACAGCGCTTAGGCAGCCGCTCGACACTCAGGAGATTAGATTTATGGCGTATGTAATTGCGGAACCGTGCATTGGAACCAAAGACCGGGCCTGTGTGGATGCCTGCCCCGTCGACTGCATTCATCCCAAGGCGGACGAGGCCAACGCCGAGGCCGTCGACCAGCTTTTCATCGATCCCGTCGAGTGCATCGACTGCGGCGCCTGCGTTCCCGTCTGCCCAGTCTCAGCCATCTACGCGGGCGATGACCTGCCGGACAAGTGGGAGAGCTTCAAGGAAAAGAACGCCGGTCACTTCGGCCGGTAAGACTCTCGGGTCCTGAGACCGAAACGCGCGGCCTGCGGGCCGCGTTCGTTTTGCGTGGTACGCTCCCATCTTGTTTCCGGCACGGCTTCAGCGTGCCGCAAACTGGCGAATCAAAAGGGCGCTTTAGCCCCTGAGGTACAGATTTGGAGGGTCATGGCTGAGGGCAGGCTGATCCCGCACCACGACGAAGCCATTGTGCTGCGGACCTGGCCCTTCCACGAGGCCGACCTCCTCGTCAGCCTCTTCACCCGCGAGCGCGGCAAGGTCAAAGGCGTCGCCCGCCATGCGATGAAAAGCCGCCGCCGCTTCGGAGGCGCACTCGAGCCCGCCACTCAGGTCATCGCCCACTACACGGAACGTCCACGCGAGGACCTCGTCCGCATGGACTCCTTCGAGATCGTCTGGTCGCCGCTCACCGCGCCCATCGATGCCCTCCGCGCCGCCGGCCTCCAACTTGTCGTCGAAATCCTCGATGAGGCCATGCCCGACCTCGCGCCCGAGGACAACGTCTTCCGCCTCGCCGTCGCCGCCCTTCGCGGAATGCAGCAGCCGCAACACGTCCACATCGCCGTCACCTACTTTGCTCTCTGGATGGCCCGCCTCATGGGCTGGTGGCCCGAGCTCGCCCACTGCGCCGTCTGCGGTCTCGATCTCCGCGGTCAGGACGTGTGGTGGTCTCCCGTAGCCGACGGCGTCACCTGCGCCGACGATCGCCGCCCGCAGAGCCGCAGTCTGAGCGCAGCAGCCGTTGCCGAGAGCCATCGCATCGCGCGCGCCTCGCTGGAACAGTTTATGTCCGAGGTGGAGCAC
>DASYBN010000060.1:0-4576 GCA_036500785.1 Acidobacteriaceae bacterium | reverse complement strand
CCCCTTTGCCCTCGCCGGGCTGCTGATCAACCTGGCCCGGCTGTACCCCGGAAATATGGCGGTCGCCATGGGTATATGCCGATCGGTCGGCGGCCGCTGGATTAACATCGACGACACGCGCGACCTCTGCGCCGGCGCCATTCGTCACCTGAGCTGGACCGTTGAGCACTCGCGCAGCGAAGAGCTGCAGAACCTGCACTTCTGGCCCTTGTACGCCGTGCTCGCAATTCTTTCATTCGCGCCGCACGTCATCGCGCTCGTCAGAATGTATCGCAGAGATCGTCTGCACTTCGAGGTGAAGGTCATCGCGTCGGCGGCTGTGCTTTGTGCTCTCACCTCCGCTCCCCTCTTCTATCTCACGATCGATTGGGGCCGTTGGATCCACATGCAAGCCGTTTGCCTGTTGGTCGTTATCCTGGCCGCAGCGCATCGCGCCGGCAGCTTCCAACCCTCGAGCGCCACAGCCACATCTGTGCGAACACCCCGCCGCGCTCTGCTTGTGATTCTTGCCTTTCTCTACTGCACATGCTGGACCCTGCCGATCTATGGCGGCTTCCCTGTCAGGCGCGGGTATCTCGAAGTCCCTCTCTTCTTTCGCCATGAGTTTCGATTCCTGCACCGCATCCACGCGTGGCAAACCGTCGACCGCGGCTGGTAAGCCGCTTCGTTGACGCTGCCACACGTATTTGTGACACTCGCCACTATGTCCTATGCCGGCAAGATCGAATATGCTCACGAACGCAAAATCCGCGAGCACAACAAGCTGAGCTATCGCCTTGCGCACTGGCCCATCTGGATCTGGGTCTTCGGTCTCGCGCCCGGCCCGCTCACCTTCCGCGTCTTCGCCGGCGAGTTCGGTCGCGCCAACCTGCTCTGGCTTTTCGGTGTGCTTGCGGGAACAGGCGTGGCAGGTCTGCGCGGCCAGCTTCCCGGAGTCGAGCCGCGCCCCTACATTCTGCGCTTCGACGAAGAGCGGCCCAACCCGCTCTACCGCCGCGTCTGCTACACCTTCGCGTGGAACGCGCTCCTCAGCTTTGCCTTCCTCAACCTGCTCGCGCTCACCATCGCAGCCGCAACCGGCTCGTGGCGAATGAAACAGCTCTACCTCCGGGCGTACGGTCCAGTCACTGGCCTCATCGTGCTTGCCGGAGTCGCCGGCCTTCTGCCTCGAGCCGGCCTCACAACCAAACGCGAAGGCTTCGAGCGAAGGCACTTCTACACCGCTGTCTGGAGCGTCACCGCCGCCCAGACCCTGCTGCTCGTGCTCTGGAAAACTTTGCCACTAAACCGCCGCACCTCCATGCTGAAGCTCGCTGCCTTCGCGGGCACGCTGCTCGTGATGAGCCTCGCCGGCCGTCGCGGCCTTCTCCCCAGAACACGGCCCATCGTCGCCGGAGAGCTCATCATCGCCGACTGATCGCAAAAAAGAGCCGCCTGCGTGAGCAAGCGGCCAATTGAGTGGAAAGTCGTCGTAAAGCTTACGAACTACGACCGCGACATCCGGCGCCGCAGTTGGAACGCCATGCCGATGATGCCGCTGCCGAGAAGCGCCAGGCTGGACGGCTCGGGCGTAGCGACGGGTCCGGAAAAGCTACCCAGCGTGTTCGTCTCTGCGGCCACAACGTCGGTCGGACTAAGGTAGATCTTCCCAAAGCTCGCAGGGCTACCCGACGAGTTGATCTCGAGGAAGTCGCTCCCGTTCGTCGGGTCCCATGCGCCAATGCTGTAGCTGGTGAGATTGCCGCTGGCATCCGTGGAAATCAGCGCGTAGAAGTAGTCACCTGGAGTGTTGCTCGAGATCGTCTCGGCGCCATCGTTGAAGCTGAACGCTCCGGTAGTGATTTTTGCGCCGCTGAGGTTGTCTATTTTTCCAGTCACTTCAAATGAACCGTCGAGGCTGTCACCCGTGAACGGCGCAGCCACCGTTCCCGGAGGGTTTTGGTCGACGTTGTCGACGGTAGAAAAATCGTACGGACTTCCGGTGTAGGTATAGGTATAGGACTGTGCCTTCATCGACAGTGGCACAACAAGAGCTGCGGCAACCACGAGGAACCGAATACGCATAGAAGACTCCTGGTACATGGGGGGTTGAAACGGGCAAAGCCCGGGTATGTCCTCTCGAAGAGAGGGCTGACGGCCGCACCCCGGCGAGTGCGGAAACTCTACGTCGCGTGCAATGGAAACCACCGCTCGGCCGAGCAGCGATATCTTCTTTGGAAGAGTGCAGCCTTTATAGCGGGGAACGACCTGTCGATCCCGAAATCTTTGGTAATTTCGGTAACTCGCGTGAGGAGGCGTACCTGGCTGCACGCTCGCCTGAATGGCAGCGCACCCGCACAAACACTGGCAGATTGCGCGCAAGCGATCACACGCTCCACCTATGTTGTTACTGAAAAATTGTTTGAGCGTACTTACACGGCGAGTCGCGCTGGACCGGAAGGATCAAAAAACCGCCCGGTGCCGCGCCATAGCGCTGGCGACCCGCCGCTCGCTGCATCACAGCGGAGGCTGTGTGGGGCTTGATGGAGGTGTCGTCCCGTTGGTTCCGTTGGTCGTCGTCCCCGGCGTCGTGTTCGGACGCGATGGAGTGTTGGTCTGACCATTCGTCCCGTTCATATCGTTCGTCGTTCCATTCGGCGACGGACTCGTTGTCTCTGGCAGTGTGCCGGGCGCGCTGGGCGTTGTTCCTGGAGTCGTTGGCGTGGTCGGCGACGTGGGTGTGTTCGGGCTCGTCGTGTTCCCAGGCGCCGTACCGCGAGTCGTGCTGGTCGTGCCGGGAGTCGTCGTGGAGTTGGGGTACTGCTGGTTCTGCGCGCTGCCGAGCCCGGCGAAGCCGCAGAGGACCACGATTGCTGCGAGTTGATTGAGCTTCATAAGCCCTCCGTTCGCGCTGTTGGATGCGACCGGGAGGGCCATGCGCAACTGCAGTTTTTGATTGCGCCAATCGAAGAGGTAGGCCCCCGGTGGCGGAGGGCCTGTCCAATAAGACCCCGATCTGGGGAAAAGTTGTTGTGCAGGATTGCGGCCGCGGAACGATGGCGGTGAAGATGGCAGGACCGCGAAGCCCCGCGGAGCTGAACTCCTCGGGGCTCGCCCTGCCCACCGGTTCACGTGCGCTCTGCGGATGCAGCTAGATCTTTACGGACTTCACCGTGAGCGTGCCGTCGTGGAGCGTTCCGTCGACCGTGACCTTCTCTCCGGCGTAGCTCTTCAGCGCATCCGGGTTGGAGACGGGATAGACCTTTCCGTTAACGACGAGCACCGCGGGCGAGCCGCCCTCGATGCACTTCTTGGCGCAGTCCGCGTGGCTGGCGTTCGAAACCTTGTCCGGGTTCTTCGCGCACATTGCATCGGAGACCCAGCCGGTGAAGCTCTCTGCGAACGCCGATGCGCTGCAGAATGTCAGAGCGAGTGTGGCAACAGCTGCGAGTTTCCTCACTGAAATCCTCCTTCGTGCGACGACGGGAATTATAGGCCTTCCAGCCGCCGCGCGAAGGCTGATTTTTCACCGCTGACCTCCTGCCTGTCAGAAGTTGCGGAAGCGGTTGCCCGAAAGCAGCCGCAGGATCACCGTCAGGATGATCGCGCCGATGACCGCGAGGAAGATCGTATAGAGGAAGCCGCCCGTCCCGGCGTAGCCGAGCATCACCATGATGAGCCCGCCGACAATTGCTCCGATCACCCCGACAATGATGTCGACAATCGGCCCAAAGCCCGCGCCGCGCATGATCTTGCCCACAAGATACCCGGCGATGAGCCCGATAACGATCCACGCCAGCAGCGAGTGCGTGCCTTCAGTGGTCTGGATATAACGGCTGACGTTGACGTGATGGACGTGCGGTTCCACTGTGCGTCTCCTGTGTTCTTTATTCTCGGCTGGAGTTTCAGAGCGCAGGAAAGGCGCCGCGGGTTGCGCGCCTGGATCGTCTTATCCCCTCCGCCCCGCGATTCCCAGGTCTGTTTCCCATCGCCCGGTAGTTTTGCCAGTTTCGACCCCGCCGATGTCCAAATAGCTTGGGCGCATCACGAAAACGCAAGCGCCTCGCCCAATCGAGCGAACTTGTGTCAATGGAGGTGTTTCGATGGCGAAAAGGATCCCCGCATTTGCTCTTGCTTTCGTCGCGACGGTGCTGCCGGCGATCGCTCAGAACAAGATGGACAACCGGCTCGGCGACTCGGCCGAGGTGCTCTCGCAGATCCTGGCGAAGCACGACGAGATCCCCCCACAGCTTCTGAACAGGGCACGCTGCGTTCTGGTCTTCCCCGGCGTCAAAAAGCTCGCCGTCGGAATCGGTGGCACCTACGGCCGCGGCGTAATCGTGTGCCGAACCGGACCCAACATGACCGGCCCGTGGTCCGCTCCCGCGATGTACAAGTTGAACGTGGGCAGCCTCGGAGTCCAGCTCGGCTCCTCCAGCACCGACTACGTTCTGCTCGTCCAAACGCCACGCGGCGCCGAGAAGATTCTCTCCGGCAAGCTGAAGCTGGGAGCCGATGCGACAGCCGTCGCCGGCCCAACCGGCGCCAAGGCCGTCGGAGCCAATGACACCAACATCGATGTCCTCACCTACTCGCG
>DASYBN010000059.1:0-1617 GCA_036500785.1 Acidobacteriaceae bacterium | reverse complement strand
GAAGGCCATCATCGCGTCGATCTGCCGGCGGCGCGCGGTGACCTGCGCGTCGTAGCCGTCCTGCCAGTCGGGTTGATTGTGTGAAGGCTCGTCGGCGATGCGAACGTTGCCGTTGAAATCCGCGATTGCAGCCCCGTGCGTGATGAGCTTTTCGAGCGAGCGCTCGAGAGTCTCCTGGTCAAGTTTGAGCTTGCGCTGCAGATAATCAGGCGGGACAAACTCTTCATCGAGCGCACGAAGAATACGCTGAAGATCGCTCGCGGGCGGGTAGTTGCGCTCGAGCAGAAATTCCTGCGTCTTGCGGTCGGCAAAGCTGTACAGCAGCACCGAGCGCGAAGCGTTGCCGTCGCGCCCAGCGCGTCCGATCTCCTGATAAAACGCCTCGACAGATCCAGGAAGAGCGACGTGAACGACGGTGCGGATATCGGGCTTGTCGACTCCCATGCCGAAGGCGATGGTGGCGACGATGACATCAAGCTTGCCCGCGAGGAACTCGCGCTGCACGCGCTCACGTGTCCCCGGATCGAGGCCTGCGTGATATGCCGCGGAGCGGAACTTCGCGTTGAGGCGCGTGGCAAGCTCTTCGGCCGATTTGCGCGACGGAGCATACACGATTGCAGGACGTGATGATGGTTCGCTAAGCAGTTTTTCGGTGAACTCCGGGCGTTGCGGCTTCGAGAGCTCGAGCACTTCGACGGCGAGGTTGGAGCGGCGAAATCCGGTGATAAAGATTGCAGCGTCTTCGAATCCGAGCTGGCGCACAATATCGCGCTGCACGGCCGGTGTGGCGGTGGCGGTGAGGGCGATGATCGGGCTGGGGCGAAGCGCGGCAAGATGTTGGCCGAGCGTCCGGTAGTCAGGGCGGAAGTCGTGGCCCCATTGCGAGATGCAATGCGCTTCGTCGACCGCGATGAGCGAGGGTTTTCGCTTCGCAAGCATCTCTGGAAAGCCGGGAACGCGCAGGCGCTCGGGCGCGATGAACAGGAAGTCGAGCTCGCCGGTGAGGTAGTCGCGGCAGGCAGCGCGGGCGGTCTCCCGATCTAGTCCGGAGTGAATTCGCGCGACGCGCAGGCCGAGTGCGGAGAGTTTCGCGGCCTGGTCGTCCATGAGCGCGATCAGCGGTGAGATGACGAGTGCGGTCGCATGATGGCCGGCGCTGCGGCGGGCGAGTGCGGGGAGCTGATAGCAAAGGCTCTTTCCGGCGCCTGTGGGCATGACGAGCAGCACATCGCGGCCGGAGGCTGCGGCATCGCAGACCTCGCGCTGGTGGGCGCGGAAGTCGCGGTGGCCGAAGATGCGGTGCAGGAGCTCGGGAAGAGACTCGGTAGTGCTGGGGCCGGATGCGGGCATGAGCTTCGGCTATGGTCGCATGTTGTCGGCGGTGCAAAAACGGAAGGGAATCGCGGCGAGTACGTCCGGCTCCGAAGAGTGTGGAACCGTGCTATCGGGCGTGGAACAGCGATGTTCCACGTGGAACATTCATTAGTTCCGGAATAATAAATGTGGGAAACGCAGTTTCCTGTGGATTAGCGATTCTCGCATTTCGATTATCGATTTTTTGGCGGCCGGGTTGGCATTGGAGATGGTCCGCCCTCAGGCCTGCATGATCTTGTCGGG
>DASYBN010000058.1:0-5510 GCA_036500785.1 Acidobacteriaceae bacterium | reverse complement strand
GACCAGCGTCTGCCGCGCCGACGCCAGCAGCGACACGCCCGCAATCCCAATGATGTTGGCCAGCACATCCAGCGGCTTCACCAGCGCCTGCTCGCCCGGCCACAGCGCCACAATCCGCATCACCAGCTGCACGCAGAGCATCAAGATCAGCAGATTGAAGAACGGATGCCACACCGGCGCGAGCCCCACCCCAGCCGACCGCATCGCCGCCGCGCCCGGCCCGATCATCAGGAACGGATGCGTTGGAATCAGCAGCACATACGTCATCCACAACAGATGCGCCGCCAGCTCAAAGAGGCGGAAGTAGAAGGATCTCTGCCTGGCCGGCTGCGCCTTCAGCGCAGGAAGCTTTAGAGGGTCCCATCGGTCCGTATGCGCCCGGCCCAGAGGCTTCGTCCGCGCCCAGTCCACCGCCGCAAACAGGATTGTGACCACGCCCCAGAAGATGAACAGCGTTGGAACGAGCCCAAAGATCGCGTCGGCGATGCGGGGCGCAAGGGGTCCCTGGTGCGGTGAGACCGCAAAGACCAGCCCGTTCGCGAGCGCAGCGAGCAAAAGCACCACCGGCAGGCCACGGCGCAGCGTCCACTCATAAAACGGAAACACCGTTGGCCCGATCAGCGACCGCTGCGGCAGATATCGCAGCGCAATCACGCTCGGCCTGCCATGCGCCTTGAGCAGCGCGGCGACGTCCGCCTCGTCCAGCGGCCTGCCCCACTCGGCCGCGCGCGCGTCCACCTGCTCCTCGAGCTCGCTGCGCAGCTCCGCGAGAATGTCGTTCCGGGTGTCGGCGGGAAGATACTGCCCGATGGCCTGCAGATACCGTTCGATGAGTTCCATACCATCACCTCTCTGTGGGTCCCAGAATGTTGTCCAGCGACGCATTCAGCCCGCGCCACTCGGCCAGCAGCTGCGTCAGCGTCGCCTGGCCCGCCGCCGAGAGCCGGTAGAAGCGCTTGTTGCGCTTGTCTTCCTCGCGCCACTGGCTCGTCAGCAGCCCCTGCGTCTCCAGCCGCCGCAGCAGCGGATACAGCGTGCTCTCCTCGATCGCCAGGCCGCGATCCGCCAGCGCCTTGCGCAGCGTGTAGCCGTAGTGCTCTCGGCGCAACTGCGCCAGCACGGCCACGATCAGGCACCCGCGCCGAAGCTCCAGCCGTAGGGAATCGAGCAGCTGCGCGTCCACTGC
Source organism: Acidobacteriaceae bacterium (assembly GCA_036500785.1). Classification (GTDB taxonomy): domain Bacteria; phylum Acidobacteriota; class Terriglobia; order Terriglobales; family Acidobacteriaceae; genus Granulicella. The sequence goes on along the minus strand of DASYBN010000058.1, from coordinate 4,324 downwards.
GGTTTCGTTAATCGGAGTGTTTGCCGTGGCAGCCATACTGTATGGAGAACACTGTATGACGCATAGTGTGTGCTGTCAAGTACAATTTTCTAGCATTAAAGTTCTGCAGCAAAAAGGCCGCCCGCAGGCGGCCTTCTCTATCCCTGCAAGATTTCTAGTGCGTGCGCGCTGCGGTCGACGTGTGGTGCACCGCCGCGGCACCGCCGCCCACCCACGTCTTCGCCTGGTCGATCGCCGCATCCAGATCCGACACGTCCTTCACCTGGATCCAGCGGTTCGGCGTCACGACCACCAGAGTCGGCGTGTAAATCAATCCGAGCTTCTTGCCGAGGTTCACATCCGTCTGCACCTCGCGCTCCAGCTGTCCCGTGGGGTCGACGACGAACGGCAGCTGCTTGCCGTGCTGCGTGAAAAACTGCTTCGTGAAGTTCAGCAGATCATCCTGCGACGCGATGCGATACTGCGCCGCAAACACCTGGCGGCGGTACTCCGTCGCCAGCTCCGGCGAGACCTTGTCCTTCAGATAGCGAGCGTACAGCGCTGCCTGGTGGCTCCACACGTGTCCCTGAATCAGGAAGTCATACTCGACCAGCGGGATGTGGTACTGCGCCACGGCCGCGTGCACAAACGGGAACGCATGCGCACACGCCGGACACTCCAGATCCTCCCACTCGATAATGGCCAGCTTCACACCCGGCGGCGGCTTCAGCATCGAGGTATCGGTGAAGTGGTCCACCTGGTTGGGCGGGATCGAGCTTTGCGCCGCTGCGGATGCGGTCGCGAGCAGCGAACCAGGCAAGGAAGCACACAGGGCAACAGAGAGAAACAAGCGGCGAAGACCGGAAGAGCGCACTCGAAAGGGACCTTTAGGAGCAAAGGATTGCTCGCTTCTATTCAATCATCAAGCTCCCCGCCGCGCCAATTAAGCACCTGTTTTCCCTCGCCTGTCCGGGTTTTCCGGCCTTTTCAACCCGCTCTCGGAACTCCGCCGGTGCTATCCTCTGAAGCGAAGGAAAGTCGAAATGCTGCTCGTCCTCGCCGCCCTCGAGATTCTGACCCTCCTTGCTGTGGCCGCGCTTCTGCTGCGCCGCGGGCCCGCCGACGCCGCCGCGCCGGACCCTCGTCTGGCCGAGCTGCCCACGCACTTCGCGCGCCTTGAAACCCGCCTCGCCGCCGTCGATGAACATCTCCGCTCTGCCGTCTCGCAGCTTCAGTCCGCAGCCGCAACCGAGGCGCACTCCAGCCGGGAGGCTGCCGAGCGCTCCGCCGCCGCGCTCCGCAGCGAGGTGCTGGGCAGCGTGCAGTCGCTCGGCGACGCCCTACACAAAGGCCTCGACAGCTTCCGCACCGATAACGCGCGCGGCTCCGAGGCGCTCCGGTCTGCCGTCGAAGCGCAGCTCGGCGGCCTCACCCAGCGCTTCATGGGCTTCGCCACCGACATGGCCCTGCAGCATGGCGAAAATCGCGACGCGCTGCAAAAGGGCCTCGCGGACCTCAGCGCGAAGCAGGCAAGCGATCAGGAGAAGCTGCGCGACGGCGTACAGCAGCGGCTTGAACTGCTGCGCGACTCCAATGAGAAGAAGCTCGAGGAGATGCGCAACGTCGTCGACGAGAAGCTGCAGAAGACCCTGCACTCGCGCCTCACCGAAAGCTTCGGCCAAGTCACCGACCAGCTTGCGAAGGTGCACTCCGGCCTGGGCGAGATGAACACGCTCTCCACCGGCGTCAGCGATCTGAACCGCATCTTCTCGAACGTGAAATCGCGCGGCGGCTTTGCCGAGGTGCAGCTTGGCAAGCTGCTCGAGCAGGTGCTCGCTCCCGGCCAGTACGTCGAGAACGCGCACGTCAAAGAGGGATCACAAGAGGTCGTTGAGTTCGCCGTGAAGTTCCCCGGCGCATCTGGTGGCGGCGACGTTCTGCTGCCCATCGACGCGAAGTTTCCGCGCGAAGATTGGGAGCGGCTCGAGAGCGCGTACGAGAGCGGGGATCAGGGGGCCATCGAACCTGCGCGGCGAGCCTTCGACGCCGCGATCCGCACCGAAGGCAAGCGCATCTGCTCCAAGTACATCAACGAGCCCGTCACCACGCCCTACGCCATCATGTTCCTTCCCACCGAAGGCCTTTACGCCGAGGTGCTGCGCCGCGATGGCCTGCAGGCCGAGCTGCACCAGCACTGCCGCGTCATGGTCGCCGGCCCGTCGAACCTCTACGCTCTGCTCACCAGCTTCCAGCTTGGTTTCCGCATGCTCAACCTGCAGAAGAAGGGCAACGAGGTGTGGAACGTGCTTGCCCGCGCCCAGAAGGAGTTCAAGACCTTCGAAGACCTCATGGACTCCATGGAGAAGCAGGTAGGCACGGTGCAGAACACCATCCAGAAGCTGGGCACGCGCACACGCGCCATCAACCGCACGCTCCGCGATGTCAGCGTCGAGCCGAACGGCAACGCGCTCGGCCACCCCGCCGCAATCACGGGCGTGCTGCCCTTGCTGGCCGCCGAGGAAGACGAATAATTTTTTGGGAGACTGTGTTTCCCGGAAGTATCGTCCCGGGAGCCATCACTTCCTGAAGCAGATGTTGGGACCTGGCCGTGCTGAACTCCTAAAACGGTCCGTTCATCACCGGCTCGCGGCGCAGCGGGCGGCCGTGGTCCTTCCGAAACGCCCGGGTCCGGCAGATCGTGCATTCCCACGGGAAGATTCCGAGCATCGGCAGCAGTTGAACCTGCGCCCATCCTCTGCGGTTCAGGCGGCGCATGTGGTCCGAGCCGCATTCTTTACAAACTCTCTTGCTCAACGGAGTGATCTCCTCATACGGGAGGCACCCCACGGTTCCCAGGCAGGTTGCTGCCAGAGGAACGGGGGGAGGGGTGCCCGTTTTGCCTCATCGCCATGCCGAAGCAGTTTGAACACGATAGGGGTGCGCAGGGAACCCGGTTAGGCGCCCCGCTCTTGCTTATAGGCGAGATTCTTGCCCATGCCGAGGGTCGCTGCCATCCCCCGACTGAGACGCATCATCACAGAAGGTTGCACTGCCCTCACCGGGCGGGTGAATCGTGCTGCGCCAAAGCGGTACCCACAGCCCGGAAGCCTCTCGTTCTTTACACTCAACCGGAGGCTAAGTATCCTTGCACACTGAGGCATTTCGCGCGGAGACCCGTTTAGGACACAGTGCAGTCCCGTAGCTCAGAAGGAATCTGATAGGAGATTAGAAAATGGCAGCAGTTGATGAGAAGGTGAAGCAGATTATCGTCGAGCAGCTTCAGGTGGACGAAGCTGAGGTCACTCCGGGCGCAAGCTTCCAGGAGGACCTCGGCGCCGACTCGCTCGACGTTGTCGAACTGGTTATGCAGTTCGAAGAGGCCTTCGACATTCAGATTCCCGATGAGGACGCCGAGAAGATCAAGACCGTCAAGGACGCGACCGAGTACATCGAGAAGCACCAGAAAGAAAAGTAGAGTCTGGAGCGCAAGACCCAGACGGAACCGTAACCCCGAAGGAAAGTAAGAATGGACCAGCGACGCGTCGTCGTCACCGGCCTCGGCGCCCTTTGCGGGGTCGGCCACACCGCGCCTGAGGTGTGGGAAGGCCTCATGGCCGGCCGTAGCGGCATGGCCGAGATCACCGCCTTTGACCTCACCGGGCACTCCGTCCGCTTTGCGGCCGAAGTCAAAAACTTCGATCCTCACCAGTTCGTGGAGAAGAAAGAGGCCCGCAAGATGGGCCGCTTCATTCACTTCGCCCTTGCTGCGTCGGACGAAGCCATGAAGCACTCAGGCCTCAACGTCACGCCCGAGATCGCCGACAACGTCGGCGTGCACATCGGCTCGGGCATCGGCGGCTTCGACGTCATCGAGCGCGAGCACACCAACCTGATGAACGGCGGGCCGCGCAAGATCTCGCCGTTCTTCATTCCGGCGTCGATCGTCAATCTCGCCGCCGGCCACGTCTCCATTCGCTACGGCGCGCGGGGACCGAACGAGGCCACCGCGACCGCCTGCACCACCTCCGCGCACTCCATCGGCGACGCCTTCCGCATCATCCAGCGCGGCGACGCCGACGCGATGATCGCCGGCGGCGCCGAAGGTGCGATCACGCCCATGGGCGTCGGCGGATTCGCCGCCATGAAGGCGCTCTCCACGCGTAATGACGAGCCCACCCGCGCCTCGCGTCCGTTTGATAAAGATCGCGACGGCTTCGTCGTCGGCGAGGGCGCGGGCATCCTCATCCTCGAGGAGCTCGAGTTTGCGAAGAAGCGCGGCGCCCACATTCTCGCCGAGATCATCGGTTACGGCATGTCGGCCGACGCGTTCCACATGACCGGCATG
>DASYBN010000057.1:0-2459 GCA_036500785.1 Acidobacteriaceae bacterium | reverse complement strand
CACCAAGCGCCTGGAGCGTGGCCGGTTCATCTGGCCGAGCGTGGCCGACGGCGTGGTGACGATCTCACCGGCGCAGCTCGGTTATCTGTTGTCGGGGATCGACTGGCGCCATCCGCAGGAGAGCTGGCGTCCGACCTCGATCGGATGAGGATTCTGCTTGCGGCTGCTGCTGGATGTGATTCCATCGGACCATGACCGACACTTCTGAATCGCTCCCGACCGATCTTGCCGCTGCGCATGCGATGATCCTCACTGAGCGCGCCGCGCGCCTTGAGGCAGAAGCGCTGGCGGCAAGGGCGCAGGTTGCTGCGGTGAGTGCCGAGGCCGCCGCCGCGAATGCAAGGGCGGACTTGTCGAACACGGAAGCGCTGATCAGTCACTACAAGCTCGAGATCGAGAAGCTGCGGCGCCAGCTTTATGGCACCCGTTCGGAACGCACGGCACGCCTGCTGCAACAGATGGAGCTTCAGCTCGAGGAGCTGGAAGCAACCGCCACCGAAGATGAACTGGCGGCCGAGAAGGCGGCGGCGAGAGCGCAGACCGCCCAGTCGTTCCAGCGCAAGCGACCATCGCGCAAGCCGTTCCCCGACCACCTGCCGCGCGAGCGCGTCGTGATCCTAGCGCCGGCCAACTGCCCTTGCTGCGGTTCAGACAGACTGTCGAAGCTCGGTGAGGACATCACGGAGACACTGGAGGTGGTTCCGCGACAATGGAAGGTGGTCCAGACCGTGCGAGAGAAGTTCTCGTGCCGGGCCTGCGAGACGATCACCCAGCCTCCGGCGCCGTTCCATGTGACGCCGCGCGGCTTCGCCGGACCGAACCTGCTGGCGATGATCCTGTTCGAGAAGTTCGGCCAGCATCAGCCCTTGAACCGTCAGAGCGAACGCTACGCGCGGGAGGGCATCGATCTCAGCCTGTCGACGCTGGCCGACCTGGTGGGAGCATGCACGTCAGTGCTGCAGCCACTTCACGCGCTGATCGAGGCGCATGTGCTCGGTGCCGAGCGCCTGCATGGCGACGACACCCATGTGCCGATCCTGGCGAAGGGCAAGACGATCAAGGGGCACATCTGGACCTATGTCCGCGACGACCGGCCCTTCGGCAGCCGGGCTCCCCCGGCGGCGCTGTACTATGCCTCCCGGGACCGGCGGCACGAACATCCCGTGCGGCATCTGAAGCCCTTCCGCGGCATTCTGCAGGCGGATGCCTACAACGGCTACAACGCGTTGTACGATCCCTCGCGCGCAGAGGGACCGATCACGTCGGCGCTGTGCTGGGCCCATGCCAGGAGGCAGTTCTTCGAACTGGCGGATATCGCCGCCAATGCAAGGCGAGGCAAGGGTGCGGCCGCGATCTCGCCGATCGCGCTGGAGGCGGTCAGGCGGATTGACGCCCTGTTCGAGATCGAGCGCAGCATCAACGGCGTTGCCGCTGCTGAGCGGCTGCGCATCCGCAGGGAGCAAAGCGCGCCGCTCCTGGAGGCACTGGAAGTCTGGCTGCGCGAGCAGCGTGGCCGCCTGTCGCGCTCGGCCTCGGTCGCCGAGCCAATCGACTACATGCTCAAGCGATGGGATCGGTTCGCCCGCTTCGTCGACGACGGGCGGATCTGCCTGACCAACAACGCCGCCGAACGAGCCCTGCGCGGCTTTGCCCTGGGCCGCAAGTCCTGGCTGTTCGCCGGCTCAGATCGTGGTGCCGAGCGTGCCGCGGTCATGGCAACCCTGATCATGACCGCCAAGCTCAATGACATCGACCCGCAAGCCTGGCTCGCCGACGTGCTCGCGCGCATCAACGGCCACAGTGCTCACAGGCTGGATGAGCTTTTGCCCTGGAACTGGCGAAAGCCCGCGCCATGCCGTGCCGAAGCGGCGTGAACGAAACGAAGAGGACACATGAGATCGAGCGGTTTTTCTGCAGCGGAAAAATCGGCGGCGACGGCCGCCTGCCAGCACCTGATCGACGACTTCCTGAAGCCCAGCTTCCTGCCCACCATCCGGCCGACGCAGTTCAACTATCCCGTCGATATCCTCGGCAAATGGCATGGCACCAAGTATCGCTTCATTCAACGCTACCGCTCCGGCTTCCCGGAGAATCTCGGCGAAGAGTTTGATGCGCCCTTCGCCCGCCTCGACTGGATCAGCCGCAATCGCTTCGATCTCCAGTGGCACCGCCACACCGGAGAATGGTTCTGCCTGCATCGCGGCCTTACCCTCGCCGAAGCGATCGACACGCTAAGGTCCGAAGGATTGTTCCATCCCTTTTGAACATCGCAGGTTCAGCTATCCCGCGGTACTCACCGGATGGTTACCATTGTCCTCGCCCCACTAAGGTACCTCTACGAAACTACGTTAGGGCGCTGCCCGCAATCGTAAAGATTGATGGACATCGCTGCTCTTAGTCCGCAACGGTCAATCTCGACCGAATTGCCATGTCCGCGATAGGTCCGGTCTGCTCTCGAA
>DASYBN010000056.1:0-4606 GCA_036500785.1 Acidobacteriaceae bacterium | reverse complement strand
AGGAAGTGCTCGCGCTGCTGCTCGGTGGTGTCGTTGAAGATGAAGCGCTGCTGCTTCATGGAGTAGTAGCGCGTGGTGACGGGCACGGGCTGGCGGTTGCCGGATTTGACGAGCTCGAGCTGGCCCTGGTCGAGGGTTTTGCGCACGGCGTTGTAGATGAAGCTTTCGGCGAAGGGCTGCTCGAGCGCGGCGACGACCTCGGCGAAGGTTTGGGTGAGTGAGGCGGAGACCTTGGCGTGGAGGATGCTCGCAGGTTCGGTGCCGCCGGCGCTGCCGGTTTCGAGATTGATCTGGCCGTGCACGATGAAGGTGTCGGCGCCTGAGGTAGAGGCGTGAAACGGCCAGGCGAAGTTGTTGAAGCTGAGCGGGAGGCCGAGGAGTGTAAAGTACGCGTCGGGGCGCGGGTTGCGGAGGCGCTCGGCGGCTTCGGCGAAGAAGATGTTGAGCTCGGCGGTGAACTTCGGGTTGGCGGCGTCGAAGTGCTCGCTGAGTTCGAGCGGATGATGGCGCGAGGGGTCGGCGGCGAGCGCGAGGGTGGCGCGAACGGTGGGGTTGCCGGAGAAGTCGGCGCCGGGCTCCGCGGGCGTGAGGGTGAGGCCGTGCGCGGCGGCGAGTGCTTCAAGTTGCGCGACGGGCGCGGTGGTGGTGGAGCTCATGGCTGGTCCTCGGAATGTTTAATGCAACCTTCCTATTTTACGCGGATTGAGGCGGCTGTACCTCGGGGCTGAAGCCCCTTTGTGGGTTATGGCTGTGCGGCATCCTTCGGCTTCGTTCAGGACAGGCTTTGAATCCGTGCCCTTAACGGACGGGCGGTGGTGGCCGCTTGTTAGATCGTGCGCCGGCAAAGGCCAATACGGAGGTCCTTCGCTTCGCTCAGGATGACAGCTGCGCTCGTAAAGCAGATTCCCTGCGGGAATGACAGAAAGAAAGGCAAAGGCAAAGGCAAAAACAACGGCAACGGCAAAGGCCAATACGGGGGTCCTTCGCTTCGCTCAGGATGACAAGCAAAGGCAAAAGCAGATTCCCTGCGGGAATGACAGAAAGAAAGGCAAAGGCGAAGGCAAAAACAACGGCAACGGCAAAGCCAAATACGGGGGTCTCTCCGCTACGCGCTGCGCGCTCCGGTCGAGATGACAGTGGGGGGAGGGTGCGCGGTTCGGTGGAGATGAGAGTGTGTGGGGTGCGTGCTTCGATCGAGATGACAGTGGGGGGAGAGTGCGCGGTTCGGTCGAGATGACAGTGGGTGGGCATCGGTCGCCGGTGTGTGGGTGGGCTTTTCGCGCTTATGGCGAGGCGCGATGGAACCGCGGTGGCTGCTGCTGCGTAGAAGCAATCAGTGCGGAGCGCCGAGCGCATTTGCCGGCGCGTCTGCAAGACATGCCACCGCTGCCATCACGCACGCGCCATCGTTGACATCACGCACGTGCCGCCGCTGAGAACACCCGACTGCCACCGCTGAGATTCTGTATGAGAAATTCCCGCCTTCTGCTCTTCTTCTGTGTTGCGCTGCTGTCGCCGCTTTCGCTGACGGCCGAGAGCGTTTGCAATGGCGCGGCGTTGCAGGGCGTCGTGCAGGATCAGACCGGCGCGATCGTTCCGGGTGCGCAGGTGAAGCTTGACGATGGCGCGGTGGCGACGAGCGGGTCGGATGGGCGGTTTCGGTTTGCGTGTGTGAATGCGGGTGAACATCATCTGCATGTGCAGGCGGAGAGCTTTGCGTCGCGCGAAGTTACGGTGGATCTTCCGCTGCATAAGGCGCTGATCGCAACGCTGGCGCCGGAAGAGGTGCAGACGACGGTCGATGTGGGCGCGACGGACTCGACGCTGAGCTCGAGTGCGACGAACACTGGAGCGACGCAGACGATTTCGGGCAAGCAGCTGGACACGCTGGCGGATGATCCGGACGATCTGCTGCGTGAGTTGCAGCAGTTGTCGGCGGCGTCGGGGGGAGCGCCTTCGGCGGCGACGGTTGCGGTGGATGGGTTTGAGAATGGTGAAGGAACGACGCATCTGCCGCCGAAGTCGTCGATCGCGTACATCAAGGTGAATCCGGATTTGTTTTCGGCGGAGTACCGCAATCCTCCGTTTGGTGGCGGGCGCATTGAGGTGTACACGAAGCCGGGGCTGTCGGCGTATCACGGTGCGCTGTTTCTGACGAACTCGAGCTCGTGGATGAATGCGCACGATCCGTTTTCGACGGGTGCGGGTGCGATTGGAAAGCAGCGCTATGGGTTTGAGCTGACCGGGCCGATTCAAAAGAAGGGATCGGATTTTTCGCTGAACCTGGAGCACCGGCTGATCAACAACATCGGCGTGGTGAACGCGATCACGGTGGACGACGCGGGCAATGAGACGCCGCTGGTTCAGGATGTTCCGGCGCCGCAGCATCTGTGGGTGGGCAATGCGCGCGTGGACTGGCAGCTCGGCGCGAAGAACACATTTATCGCGAGTTTGGATACTTACAACAACAATCGCGAGAATCAGGGAGTGGGTGGGACGTCGCTGGCGGAGACGGGCTACGGCCGCGCGGATTACGACTATGACCTGCACCTGACGGATGTGACGGTGATCTCGCCGAAGATCATGCACGAGGCGCGGGTGGGATTCGAGTGGGATGGGCAGCAGGAGACGCCGAACTCACTGGCTCCGCAGGTGTCAGTTGCGGGCGCGTTCACGAGTGGCGGATCGACGACGGGAGCGTATGCAGAGCATGAGTTCTGGGGCACGATCATCGATGACGCGATCATTCAGTTGAAGAGTCATTTGATTAAGGTTGGAGTGCAGCCGGAGATCGTGGATCTGCATACGCACGCGACGACGAACTTCAACGGAAGCTATACGTTCGGCGGCGGCGTGACCTCGAGCGGGCAGACGCTTACGGGGATTCAGCAGTATGTGAATGCGCTGAACGGGAATGCGGACGGCGCGCCTACGGCGTTCGCGAATGTCGCGGGCAATCCGGACATCCAGACCGTGCAGGTGCGCGGCGCGATTTATTTCCAGGATGACTGGAAGGTTCTGCCCAACCTGCATTTCGCGTACGGCCTGCGGTACTACGGGCAGGACAAGCCGACGCTGACGAGCGGGCTGACGCCGCGGCTGGGTGTGTCGTGGTCGCCGGATAAGAAGGCGACTTGGAATCTGCATGCGCATGCGGGAATGTTCGCGGACCGGACGGGAGCGCACAACTGGACGCAGTTTCTGCAGATGGATGGAGTGCAACGCGTGACGACAACGGTGTACTGGCCGACGTGCGCGGGCGCGTTCGATCCGAATACGTGCACGCCGCTCGAGACGGGAACGCCGATTCACTCGATGCGGACGCTGCAGCCGAACTTCAAGGGATCGTTCTGGGCGGCGGAGAATCTGGGGTTCTCGAAGACGTTTCCGAAGAGCTTTACGTTTTCGGCGGACTACTACCTGGCGCAGATATGGCACGCGACACGCTCGCAGAATATCAACTCGCCGGTGGATGGATTGCCGACGGGACCGCGGCCAGGGCCGGCGAATCTGAACATTCTCGAGATGCAGAACAGCGCGCGCGGCTATGGCAACGTGGAGTTCTTCGGGCTGACGAATGAATCGCTCAAGCGCGTTCAGTTCTTTGCGGGCGCGGTGCGCGTCGACGTCGTGGACAACAACGACGACAGCAGCTTCTTTACGCCGCAGACGACAGGCGTGAATGCAGGGGAGTATGCGCGGCGCGACAGCACGAGCGGCGATGGGGCGCAGGGGTTGTGGAATGTGTTCGGCAACGTGAATGTGAATCTTCCTGGGAAGTTTGTGTGGAGCGCGAACTACAACGGCCAGGGGCTTGCGGTGTACAACGTGACGACGGGCTTTGATAACAATGGCGACGGCAACTTCAACGATCGACCGAAGTATGCGCCGGCGGGAACGCCGCTGTGCGCGGTGGATCCGAACGCGACGCCGTGCGGCTACTCGACGCCTTGGGGCTTGCTGGCGAACTCCGGCGATGGAGCGTCGCTTCCGCGCAACAAGGGATATATGCCGTGGACGTTTTATCTCGACACGAATCTGCAGCGCGCGTTCAAGCTGACGAAGGATGCGAAGGCGGATCATCCGCAGACGCTGACGGTGAATTTGCGGTCGTCGAATGTGCTGAACCACATGAATGTGACGCAGGTGGGCGGCGTGCTTGGGTCGCCGCTGTTTGGTGTGCCGTATGCGGCTGACAATGGGCGGCGCGTTGAGGTGGGGTTGCGGTACGCATTTTAGGCTGCTGCAAATTGACCTCAGGGGCTAAAGCCCCGCTCTCTGCTGGCCGGTTTACGGCACGGCTAAAGCCGTGCCCTTAACCAAACCGAAACGGCAGCAGCGAGACTAACAGCCCGGCGTTCAATTTGACTGTGGGGTTGCGGTACGCATTTTAGGCGGTTCGTCAAGCGAGATAAGTCTCTGATGGGGGTTTGCCAATCCGCGGAAGTGCGGGTAGCATCCAACGCAGAGACCGGCCTGCAAAGCAGGTGACAGTGATCCACGCTGGTTGAACCAACATTCATTGAACAGGGGCCTAGCTCGTACACATGGTTCGGTGTGCAACGTCCGCCAGTCCGGAATGCCTGAAGAGCCACGGCCGGGTCCC
>DASYBN010000055.1:0-36394 GCA_036500785.1 Acidobacteriaceae bacterium | reverse complement strand
AGATGCACGTGAACACTGCTGCTGAGGTGGCGGACGGCTTCCAGCCGGTGCACCACGAGCGTCGCCAGGAAGAACGCGATACAGGACATAGTGGTCACAGCCAGCAACAGAAAGTCTACGGTGCGGTGCCAGCGCTGGCGGGCCCGGCAGTGGGCGCATCCCCGAAGATGCTCCTCGTAGTCGCCGCGAAGTCCCGCCGGCGTTCCCGAGATGTCATATCGCCAGCCGGCTAGAATAGCGCCGATCACCTGATCTGTGCAGGGGGTGTGGCCGGGTTGGTAGGAGTTTCGCTGGAGCATCGGGTTTAGTTACGCAATATCTATTCTACGCAATGATTAGGTGCCGGGAAAGCGTCCACCTTGAGTCTGGTGTTCAGGCCCGAGCTCATGGTCAAGTCTTTGGTGCACACCGTTTTACAACCGAATCGGATCCAGCGCAACGTCCTGCTGAGCCAATAAAACGCGGTTTCCCAACAGCCGCATACGGTCGCCGATGGCCTGCTCGGCGGCCAGACGCGCCAGTTCCGGCAAATTGTTCTGCTCGCTCAGATGTCCCAGCACGATGGTATGAGCGCCGCCATCATAGTCGCGCATCAGAAACTCCGCCGTAGCCGCGTTCGAGAGATGCCCCACCCGGCTGAGCACCCGCTGCTTCACACTCCAGGGATACGGCCCGTCCTTCAACATCTCGAGATCATGGTTGGACTCCAGCAGCAATACATCCACGTTTTGGAGCGCAAGCTTCACATTCGGCGGCACATAGCCAAGGTCAGTGGCGACGGCCATGCGGATCGATTCGCCCGGCGCGTAGAAGACGAACCCGCACGGGTCGGCAGCGTCATGCGGGATCGTGAACGGGCACACCTCAAGCTCGCCGATGCGGAAGCTGCGTCCGGCCTCGAAGAACTCGAGTGCGGGCAGCTCGGTTGGACTCGTCCTCCGCGGCGCTTCCTCTTCGGTGCATGGAGCCGCTTCGTCCTCCGGCGCGTCGGCGCCTGATTCCATCGCCGCACGTTCGCGCTGCATCTTTTCGATCCAGGCCTTATAAGTCATCCGCTTCTGCGGCGTGAGCATCCGCACCCAGGCGCGGTGGGTGGCCTCGGTAAAGAACACGGGAATCTTCAGCTTGCGGGCCAGCACCGACAATCCGGCGACGTGATCCAGGTGCTCGTGCGTAATCAGGATCGCGTTCAGTCTCGCGGGATCCTCGCCCGCAGAAGCCATGCGGCGCAAAATCTCGCGGCAGCTCAGACCTGCATCGACCAGCACGGACGTTCCGCCTGCCGCGACCACCGTGGCGTTCCCACGCGATCCCGAAGCTAGAACCGTCATCCGCACGAGCGTCAGGATACGCCACATGCCTGTGACAATCGCGGCACGCATCATCCTTGATGACCGGCGCAGCTATCTCGCCATCACGGGCTCCCAGGCTTCGCTGTAGACGAGACCCAGATCCCCGAGCTTAGCCGTCTCGCCCGTTTCTGTATTCACCACCAACATCCCGCTGATCTGCCGCAGACGATCTGCCCCGCGCAAAAAGTTCAACTCGCCCGATTCATCCCTCGACTGCCTTCCGCGCGTCGGCGCCGCGTCAAAGTTGCGGATGGATTGATCCAGAAACCTCCTCGCGTAGTCCTCGCGCACAAAGAATGCATTGTCTCCATGGGAGGTCGTGCCCGCAAACCGGTAGCCCTTCCTCTCGCCCAGAAGACAAAGCGCTCGAATGGATGCCCCAAAGTACAAATTACTGAAGTGGGCGGTCGTTCGCAAAAAACCAGGATCATACGGAACCGACAATGGATACACATCACCAAAGATCGCGTTGTACTCGCAAACGCAAACAATCGGTTGGACCACGTCGATGGCTTCCCATATCCAATAATCGTTCCCATCCACATCGACGCTCAGCAGCCCGACCTCGCCCGTAAATCCAGCCTGCTCGATCAGCGCGTTGATGTTTTCACGCGTGATGAATGCAGTTTTCGCGGCGAGGTCGTACTTCCACCGGAGGCCGGCTCGCGTGATCTCGTCCTGCATCCCTGGCCCTCCGTCCAGGATCAGGCCGCGCCAGTTGCGGTTCTGCAGCAGAAAACGGGTATTCGCTTCGGCATAGTTCTCCACTCCAAACTCGATGAAGGAGCATGACGCAAGCGGAATCTGTGCCCGCTCTACGAGCCACTCGATGATTCCATCCTCGCCAAACTGCGAGCTGACGCTGAACTCCACGTCCGCGAGCGAGTTTACGCTCCCCATCGCCCGAATCTGCCGGCTGGCCAACTGGCCCATCAACAGCTTGTCGGGCCTGAAAACCGACTCAATATCCTCCCGGTTCCAGCGCCTTAGAGCGTCAACATATCCTCCGAGCGTCCGTTTCAGCGGTTTCTTCATGAACATTTAGTACGTGATGACCTCATTTTCACCTTACCGTATCCGGCAGATTCTAAGGCTTGCCGCGCAGTGGCGCGAGGAAGTTCACAATGGAGCGCATCACCAGCTCATTGCGCTGGTTATAGACCGTCGTCCGCGAGCGCACCACCCCATACTCCGGGCGCGAGCGTGAATGACGCACGCTCATGATCTCGGCCTCGGTGCGGAGCGAGTCACCTGGGCGTACTGGCGCCGTCCAGCGCATCTCTTCCACACCGGCGCCGATCATTCCGCCGGCGATACGGATGGACTCCACCCGTAGTCGCATCACGATCGCGGCGGTGAGCCAGCCCGAGGCCGCAAGTCCTTTGAAAAACGAGCTCTCGCCGGCGGACTGGTCGATGTGAAACGGCTGCGGATCGTATCGTTCGCCAAATTCCATGATCTCCTCGACGGTCACCTTGTATGACCGGCTGGAGTTGAAGGTCATTCCCGGGTGCAGATCTTCAAAATAAAGTTCCTTCGCCACCACACGCTCCCTCGTTTTCAGAATTATCAGCTTACCGGGAGCTGCAGCGGATTGGCCAGATCCGCGGCGCAGAAGTAGCGGGAGAACAGGTCTTGACAGGCGCATAAGACGGGCATACCTTGAATCCATTGAGGCGAACAAATGGCGAAAACTCAGCGGTCCACGGTGACGCTCTTCCCCATCCTGCCCTCCCGGGCCGCCGGTCTGGCGCGATTGGCCGCTGAAGCTACCCACGCCGACGACGGGCACCTCATTGAGTTCAAGGCGATGCAGGCGCGATCGCTCATGAACCACTCTGTTTCGAAGCGCATGGGATGGGTGGCATGGTCGATCAACCCATACCGTGGCTGTGAGTTTGGCTGCCGCTACTGCTATGCGCGTTACACGCATCAGTTTCTACGCCCTGAGCCTATCGCGACTGTGCCGGTCGGGACGTATGACGCGCCAGTGCAGCCGTGGGCGGCCGCTTTCGAGCATGAGATCTACCTCAAGGAAAACGCCGCCTGGCTGCTCGAACAGGAACTGCGGCGCATCGACCCAAAGCAGGAGATTGCGATCGGCACGGCCACCGACCCCTATCAGCCCATCGAGCGGAGGGTCGGCATCACGCGTTCTCTGCTTGAGGTCTTCGCGCGACGCGAGGGCTATCGCATAGGCATCGTGACGAAATCGACGCTCGTCGAGCGCGACATCGATCTGCTAACGCAGATCGCGCGGCACAACGCACTGGTCGTCCACCTGACTATCACGACTGCCGACGCCGCACTGGCGCGCAAGCTCGAACCACGCGCCCCGCGACCGGACCTGCGCTTTGCGGCAGTGAAGAAGCTGCGGGCGGCAGGCATCACCACGGGCGTATTGTGTTCGCCGCTGTTGCCCGGCATCAACGACACTCCGCGCGCGCTGGACGCGGTCGCCAGCCGCGCGGCGGCAGCGGGTGCGAGCTTCCTGGGAGCGCACCCGCTGTTCTTGAAGTCGTGCTCGCGTCCTACGTGGATGAGCTTCGTCCGCGAGCACTTCCCTCACCTGACCGAGGAGTACACGCGACGTTTTGCACGCGCGGACTTCGTCGATACGGCATACCGCGAGGCTGTTTCTGAACGCGTGCGCGCCGCGTGCCGGAAGCATGGCCTGGCGCGGCGTTCGACGGACGCTCTGCTCTCGAACGCGCTCGGGCTGCAGGCACCGGGAGCGCTCTCCGGAGTATCTTCGGTACGCAAAGCGCCGCAGCCCGCGCGCACGGCCGGCGACGCCCCGCGGGAGCCTGCGCAGGGAACGCTGTTCGCGATTGCGTGAGTCTCAGGGCTGAGCTTCAGGCGTCAGCGAAGTTCGTTTCAGCGCCGCCTGAGCAGTGACTCGATCTCGGTTCGGCGCGGCATCGAGGGCGCAGTGCCATGCCGCGTCACGGATATGCCCGCCGTCGCGCAGCCGAACCGCACCGCTTCGAGCAGCGGCTGCTCTTCCGCGAGCGCGGCGGCGAGCCCTCCGCAGAAGGCGTCGCCGGCGCCGGTCGTCTCCACAACCGGACCCGCACCGATCGCCGCAACGAGCGTCGTCTCACCCGCTGCAGTGCGCACCAAGGCACCGCGCGCGCCGAGCGTGAGAATCACGTTGCGCGCTCCGCGCTGCTGAAGCGCCGCCGCTGCGCGCTCCGCCTGCTCGATCGTTTCAACGGGCAAGCCGGTCAGGATCGCCGCCTCTGTCTCATTCGGCACAAAGAAATCCGCAAGCGCAAGCAAGCTATCCGGCAGCGGTGTGGTCGGAGCCGGTGCCGGATTGAGGATAGTCGTCACGCCGGCTTCGCGCGCAATCCTCAGTCCGCGCTCGACAATTGCCACCGGCATCTCGAGCTGCGTGAGGAAGATCTTCGCCGAACGGATGGCGTCGGCAATGCCGTCGACCTCTTCCGCCGTGATCGTGAAACAAGCGCCCGGCACAACGATGATCGCATTTTCGCCGCGAGCTTCATCGATAAGGATCGCCGCCGCTCCGGTCGCGGTGCCGCAGTTCGGAGTCAGTGAGTCGTCGATCCCGGCCTCGGCCCACGTCCCGCGCGCAAGTTCGCCGAAGCTGTCGTCGCCCAGCTTCGACGCCATCTGCACGCGCGCACCCGCACGCGCCGCTGCAACGGCTTGGTTGGAGCCCTTGCCTCCCGGGCCGAGCGCAAATCCGGAGCCCATCAGCGTCTCTCCCCACGCGGGCAGGCGAGAGGCGCGAAAGGCGACATCGGCGACAAAGCTGCCGAGAACGAGAACAATCTGACTCATGCGAACAAAACTCCTGTTGACCGGCAAAGACTACCCGGAATGGGCACTTGCGATGAGAATGATGGCGAGGATGTACGCCGCAAACATTGCCGCGAGATAGATCTTCGCTTTTACGCTCGCGCCGCGAAACTCCTTCCACACGAACACGCCCCACAGACACGCTACCATCGGCGACGCCTGCCCAATGGCGTACGAGATCGACACGCCCACCGCCGCGCCCGCGACCAGATTGAACGCCATGCCCGTGCCCCAGATCGCCCCGCCGAGCAGACCGAGCGCGTGATAGCGCGCACGCGTGCGGAAGTAGTCGCCGGCCGCCACAGGCGAGCCAATGATCGGCTTCCGCATCAAGATCGTGTTGAAGACGAAGCAGCAGAGGAACGCGCCAAGCGTAAGAAGAACCGTTGTTGTATATGGCGTCAGCGTATGCGCGCCGCGTGTCATAGCGAGCGTGACAAACGGCGCCCACGTGCCCATCAGCACGCCAGAGATCACGCACACCCACACGCCTTTGCGCGAAACACTCTCGCCACCTGTGCGCAGCGCGCCATACGCTTTACCTACCAGCACCACCGCGACCAGGCTCATCAGCACACCGACGCCAAGCAGCACGGCATTCCCCTTCGGCTGCAGCGCGTACGCGAGGATGGCGCCCTCCGCCAGTGCGATCCCGATGGACAGCGGGAATGCAATCGCTAGCCCAACGATCTCAATGCCTGCGATCAGCAGCACGTTCGCAATATTGAAAATGAATCCGCCGACGGCTGCGTAGAAGAGGTTGAGACCATCCGCCTGGTGCAGGTTGGCGAGAAACGCTGTGGGGCCGCCGTCGATACTGCCCATCGTGAGCGCGAGCAGGATCGCGATCAGAACGATGCCCAACGCGTAGTCCCAGTAGTAGAGCTCGAAGCGGTAGTTCTTTGTGCCTTTAAAGGTGTTGGCGAAGGACCCCCAGCAGATTGTGCTGAAGATGGTCATCAGAAGTGCGACAGCAAAGGTTGAGGGAACGAACATGCGCGGCGCCGATCTCCAAAGCGCGTGCGTTTCGCCGCACGCGAGAAGCAGCCATTATGCCTACACACCGCACGCTTGGCCACTAGCCAAACTGGTAAGCTCGCCGCAAGCCGCGAAGGTGGCTCACACGCCAAAGCTTCCTTGGACGTGTGTCAACTCTCCGCAATCGATCCCCGTCTCACGGGCTGAAACACGGTCTCCCTGGGTCGACACAGATCGCTGCTGCGAAGTTGCGCGCAACATCCTTCTGCGATCGTGTTTATCTCACTAGCAGGCGGCTTTCCTACAGGCCGCCGCAAGGAGCAACTCGATGAAACGCATCATACTTTCGACCGCGCTTACGCTCGCCCTCACCGGCGCAACGGCGTTCGCCCAGCAGGCGCAGCCCACCCTCCCAGAAGGCGCGCCCCACCACCGCCATCACGCACCCGACCCGCAGCATCAGGCCGAGTTCCTCTCCAAGAAGCTGAACCTCTCCGCCGATCAGACCGCGAAGCTCACGCCGATCTTGGCCGATCGCGACCAGAAGTTCCAGGCTCTGAGGCAGGACCAGACCCTCACGCCCGAGCAGCGCCACGAACAGATGCGCGCCATCCACCAGAGCACCGAGCAGCAGCTCGCCACGGTCCTCAGCCCGGACCAGCTCCAGCAGATGAAGGCCATGCGCCACAACCACCACGGCTGGGGTCAGCGCGGCCCGAACGGTGACAACAACCAGGCACCGCCACCGCAGGCTCCCAGCGGCATCTAGGAGTCATCTTCAACCGCAGGAGAGCCCCTGCCACCGGCAGGGGCTTTTCACTTTCGTCGCATCACCCGCACCATTCGAATCACTCGCATCCACATGCCTCATCCGTACACTGTCTCAATGGACAAGTTCGTCATCCGCGGCGGCAACCCGCTGCTCGGTACGCTGAAGGTCTCCGGCGCAAAGAATTCCGCACTCCCGTGCATGGCCGCTGCCATCCTCACGGAGGGTGAGGTCATCCTCGAAAATATCCCGCAGGTGCGTGACATCGAGACGGAGCGCAAGCTGCTCGCGTCCATGGGCGCCGAGGTCGAGCTCGGCTATGGCCGCGCCCAGCACCGCACGCGCATCAAGTGCGGTGTGCTCTCCGACCCTGTCGCCAAATACGAGATCGTCAAGACCATGCGCGCTTCGTCGCTTGTGCTGGGTCCGCTCATCGCGCGCACCGGCATGGCCCGCGTCGCCATGCCGGGCGGCTGCGCTATCGGCGGCCGCCCTATCGACCTCCACATCAAGGGACTTGAAGCCATGGGCGCCACCATCACCCAGGAGCACGGATATCTCGAGGCCCGGACCGACCGCCTCAAAGGCGCCCACATCGTCTTCGACAAGATCACCGTCACCGGCACCGAAGACCTGCTCATGGCCGCTGTTCTCGCCGACGGCGAAACGCTCTTTGAAAACTGCGCGCGCGAACCCGAGGTCACCGACCTTGCCGCGCTGCTCAACGCTATGGGGGCGAAGATCGAAGGTGCCGGCACCGGCACCATCCGCGTCAAGGGTGTCTCGAAACTGCGCGGCGCCAAGCACCGTATCAACCCGGATCGCATCGAGGCCGGGACTTTCCTGATTGCGGCTGCGATTACCGGCGGCGACCTCAACGTCGACTGTTGCAACCCCGCGCACCTCGGTGCCGTCATCGCCAAGCTCGAGGACTGCGGCGTCAAGCTGGAGGTCGGCAACGACAACGTGCGCGTTCACTCTGGCGGATCGCTCCGCGCCAGCGACATGTCCACCGAGGAGTACCCCGGTTTCCCCACCGACATGCAGGCCCAGTTCATGGCTCTCATGACGCAGGCCGAAGGAACCTCCGTCGTCACCGAAAACATCTTTGAGAACCGCTTCATGCACGTCGGTGAGCTCAACCGCATGGGCGCGAACATCACGATCAGCGGCCGCTCCGCCACGATCCGCGGCAAGTCGCCGCTCCAGTCCGCAGCCGTCATGTGCTCGGACCTCCGAGCCTCTGCTGCACTTGTCCTGGCGGCGCTTGTCGCGGAAGGCGAAACGATCCTCGACCGCGTCTACCACATGGATCGCGGCTACGAGCACATTGAAGAAAAACTCCGCGGCGTCGGCGCACAGATCCGAAGGATGGGCGACGTCTTCGGCAAGAAGTAGTCCAGAGATCTTCTCCGGCCTAAATGGGGCGCTGCGTGTGCTTGTCGGATTTGTCGGTGAGATTGTTGCAGTAAAGCGGATGTGAAAAATCGTGCATCACGTATATCTGATCCTGCCAGGGGGCGGCGTGAGGCAGCGTGTATCGCAGCATGTTGATCGGCGTCAGCTTCTTACTCGAGTGCTCCAGATTGAACTCGCGTATGGCACATAGTTCGCCAATCCACTCGTTATGGCACGCCGTCACTGGCCACATGATGTCGTCGAAGTAGCAGTATGTGCGTGGCAAGCGAGAATCAAATGGTCCTTCAAAGAAGGCGAACGCGCACTTGGTCGAACTGTAATAGTCAAGATCGAATACGATGAAGCCGATTGGTGGGAATTCACCATTACGTATGAACGCCGGTATGGTCTGCGCGACACTGCCAAGAATGAGCCTGGCGCTCTTTAACCTGCTTCTCAAAGCATCTGCATCCATTTTGTAGAAGCCTTGATCCCGGATGTAGGGGATATCACGGTATCCCGCCGGCGAGGGCATGCCTTCTCCCGAGTCAAATCCGAAGACCGATATCTCGATACCCATAGCCGCGCCGATCTCAGCGGCGATAGATTCGAGCGCCAGCAGACCTCTTCCCCCGGCGACTCCGAGTTCAAAGACGGAAATAGCTTTGAGTCCCAGACGCTTCGCCTCGTCGGCTGCCGCGTAGACGCCAAATGCATAGTGCAGTCGCGGCCAGATACCGAAGCGAACGCGACGCTCCACCGTGCCGACGGGAAAGTTATGCCAAATTGTTCTGGCTCCTGGGATCTGCGTGAGCCTACGTACCAAGTTTTCCGGGATCATGCGCCGATAGATACCACATTGGGAATGTAAGCGCAGAAATTTTTGTCCGTGTCATTGGAGGAAGATCACATCGACCTAACATCCCATACAGCACGCCCAACTGTTTCCGCATAAGGTCGCTCTCGTGCGTCATCGGACTACATCGTATCCCGTGATAACCTCCGCCCGCCGCCATTCGTTAGCGGGCATACTATGGAGTTGGGTGATCGCTTTGTCTGTCCCCACTGCCAGGCAGCCGAGCCAGTCTAAACGAGCACGACTCGCTCGCGCGATGCAAGCGCTTGGCATCACACGGCTAATCGAGTTCGCCGGCTCAAAGCCAGGCATTCTCGTCATCAATCACCACCGCATTGGGAATCCCGGTAGCTCCCGTTTCGACCGCGGAGTCTTCAGCGCCACCGTCGAGCAACTGGATCGTCAGATCGCTTACCTCAAGCGCCGCTTCCCTATCGTCGCGGGAGAAGAGCTCCTGGCTCTGGGGACCTCCGGCAAGCCTCTCAAGCGCATGCACGTGGCCGTCACCTTCGATGACGGATACCTCGACAACTACACCAACACGTTCGATGTCCTTCGCCATCATGGCTGCGCCGCCACTTTCTTCCTTGTGCCCACATACGTCGGCACTAACACAGTGCCGTGGTGGGACGCCATCGCGTATCTCGTGCGCAACAGTCCTCACTCTGCGCTCACGCTGGACATTCCCGTACCCTTGACCGTGCCACTCGAAGGTGATCGGGAGCGCGCTATCCTGGCCGTTCTCCGCCACTACAAGCGCGCCGACAACATCCGTCAGGACGAATTCCTCAACCACCTTCAAGCCGCTGCCGGCTGTGAGATCCCCCACCCAGGCCGGCGTTTTCTCGACTGGAATGAAGCAAACGAGATGCAGGCAGCCGGCATGGTCATCGGCTCTCATACTTTTAGCCACAGAATTCTCAGTCAGCTCTCTGAAGAGCAGCAGCGACAGGAGCTGACTCAATCTCGCAGCATTCTCGAGCAGCACATGCAGCGTCCCGTTCTCACGCTCGCCTATCCGGTCGGCAGTACGACGGCCTTCACCCCGAGCACAGAGCGTCTCTCCGCCGATGCCGGCTATAAGCTCTGCTTCTCTTTCTATGGTGGCGTCAACATACCCGACAGGTTCCGTCCGACCAATCTTCTTCGTAACAGTTTCGAGCCGGATGAGCTCGTCTTTCGCAATCAAATATCGTGGATGACGTCGCTCGGAAGACTACCCTATTAACGTGCCCAAACGCCGCGCCCTCATCCTTGACGCAGATTACGCCGCGGGCATCGAGTCTGCGCAATCGCTCGGCCGCGCCGGAGTGGAGGTCCACGCCGCCTGCCCCGCGAGCGACGCCCTCATCCTGCACTCTCGCCGTTGCGCCCATGGCCACATCCAGCCCGAGCATCCGGATGCAATTCTTCCCTGGGTGGACACGCTCGACCAGCGCTTCAACTTCGATCTAATCGTCCCGTCGACAGAGCGCTCTCTAATGGCCTTCGCCAACTCCTCCGGTTACGAAGATCTTTACTCTAAAGCTGTGCTTCCGCCGCGCGAGTCCCTGCAGCTGGCAATCGACAAGGACCGCGTCTGGCAACTCGCTCAGTCGTTAGCAGTACCCGTCCCTCCATCCGTAACCGCGCGCGCCGATTCGATTCCTCCTCTACCGTTTGGCTTTCCTGTCGCCGTGAAGCCTGTTCGCAGCAAGCAAATTCAGGGCGACAACCTTCTCGATCTGCGCGTCTCCTACGCTCACACAGCCGAAGAGATGCGTGACACACTGTCCGCTCTGCCTGCTTTCTCCTTCCAGGTCCAAAGCCTCGTTCGCGGCGTCGGCGTAGGCATCGAGCTCCTCTTCGATCGCGGGCGCGTTGTGCGCTACTTCGCACACCGCCGGGTTCACGAGCTTCCCTTAACCGGCGGCGGCAGCTCCTACCGAGTATCCATCACGCCACCGCAGCAACTTCTCGCGCACTCCATCGCTTTACTCGAGGCTCTACGCTGGCATGGCGTCGCGATGGTCGAGTGGAAGGTCGATTCAGAAGGCAAGGCGTATCTCATTGAGATCAATGCCCGCCTCTGGGGCTCGCTTGGGCTTGCCATTGATGCTGGAGTCGACTTTCCTCGCGATCTGCTCGCGCTCGCCACGGGAGATCCGCTTCCCCCGCAGACCATGTACAGAGTCGGCTACTACACCCGCAACCTTACCCGCGATCTCGATTGGCAGATCGCCAATCTCCGCGCCGACCGCAGCAATCCACAGCTGCTGGTTCGTCCGCGGCTTCGCTCAGCTCTTGAGTTTCTGCGCCCGCTTCTCTTCGCGGAGAGCTGGGATCACTTCGACTTCGGCGATCTCGGCATCACCTTCCGTCTGATTCGTTCTTTTGTCGCGAAGAAATTCTCTGCGGCGACAGCGAAGATCCGGTGGCGCATCCACTCACGGAATTTTGTGCGAAAAGAGCACCCGCGAATCCTTGCTCAAATCCGTGATTCCACAAAGGAGGGGAAAAACATCCTCTTTGTCTGTCGCGGGAACATTTGCCGTAGTCCGCTCGCGGAATACTTGCTGAGTCGCAAGCTGCCAACCTGCGTTGTCTCCTCGGCTGGGTTCTATCCAAAATCAGGACGCCTTTCACCAGCAAACATGCAGCGCGCCGCTCGCCTCGTGGGAGTGGACTTGGGCTCCCACCGATCACGCCAGCTCACCGCAGAGTTGATCGATCAGGCAGATCTCGTCTTGATAATGGATCGGCACAATTTGCGGGAAATACTTAATCGATTTCCTTCCGCCAAATCGAAGATGACGTTTCTGGGCCTCTTTGCCTCTACGCCGGCCATCGAGATTCAGGATCCCTATAGCCTCCCCGTTGAGAAAGCTACTGCTATCTGTCGGATCATCGAAGACGCCGCGGCGAATCTCTCGGCTCTCCTTCAAGCCGATGTGAAGCATCGTTCAGAGGAAACGGCCAGAAGCAGCGAGACCTTCACCGAAACACAATAGCCCTCAGTTCCATCTGAGATTCGGGAGCTGCCACTGGAAAACTCCTGCCTCTAGCCGAGCGCCTTCAAACTCGCGTCCACATCAGCGTCCATCGGCAGAAGACTCTCCGTCCGCGTCATCCTGATCAACTCCGCAACCCGCTCCGACACTCCGGAGAGCCGCAACTCCCCACCGTGCTGCCTCGCGAGCCCGGAAGCCTGCACTAGCGCGCCTAATCCTGCACTGTCCATATAAGGAACGCCCGCCATATCCAGAATTATGTTGGGGGCTCCCTGATTGATCGCCTTCTGTATCTGCGAGTCGGCCGTATGCAGGCTCGTGCCCAGCGTCAGCGCACCCGTAAACCGCACGACAGCAACGCCGGGGCTAGCAGTCTCAATTTCGACCAGGAGGATCATGGCAGCCAATCTACCACGCCACTCCTTCCAGTCCTGCACAGGTTCGCGCGGCGCTCTCGTTCCTGGGTGAATTGCTAAACCCGCGACAAAGCAACTAACCGCGTAGCACCTGCAGGACACCTTCCGTCGTCTCCATCTCACCGAGCTTCGGAAACGCTTTCGTCACGCAGTGCCGATGGATCTCAGGATCCCGGTCCGTCATAGCA
Organism: Acidobacteriaceae bacterium; assembly: GCA_036500785.1. GTDB lineage: Bacteria > Acidobacteriota > Terriglobia > Terriglobales > Acidobacteriaceae > Granulicella. The sequence continues at coordinate 23,619 of DASYBN010000055.1, read as the reverse complement.
TCCACCACAAACACCACGTTATAGCCGAGATCATACGCACTCCGCGCCGTCGACTCCACGCCGCTTCCCGTCGCGATCCCGGTAAAGAACACCTGCGTAACGCCACGCTCGCGCAGCAGCTCATCTAAATTTGTCCCGAGAAACGAGCCCACGCGATGTTTCGTCATCAGAAGATCACTGGTCTGCTGTCCGAGTTCCGGCACCAGCTCCGCCCAGTCCGGCGCAAAGGTCAGCCCCTTCGGAATTCCCGCTTCGGTACGTCCCGGAGCCCTGCCCGCCACATTTACCAGCACGACCGGCAGCCCCTTCGCACGAAATGCCCTAGCCAGCTCCGCCGACTTGGCGACAATCTCCGTCGCCGACTCCACAAACCCCGTGATCCCCTTCTGCAGATCGATCACGATCAAGGCCGACTTCTCATCCAAATGCGTCAATGCCATTTCTCACTTTCCTTTCTGGTCTTCCCCCCAATTGCTTTCCGCGCCGGCCGACATCACCTGGCGTGCTTATGCTGAAACTGCACGCTCATCAACACGCTGATCACCGCAATCCCCGCGAAGAAGACCACCCGGGCCGGCCATGCGCCACTCGCCACATGCCCCGCACAAAATAAGATCCATCCGATCACAAGGTTCACCAGCGCCCACACAACATTGACGGGCGCTGATGACAGCCCCTTCCCCGGTGGCTTCGCAAAGGGCGAAGGAAACGGATCGCCCGAGATGCCATGCACAAAGTGCGGCACCGCATTCCCCAGAAACATCCCGGCAAAGAAACACGCCACGTAGCTATACCAATGCATCAGCTTCTCCTCCTTAGGCCGCGCTGCTCTCTTCCACACACAAATCTGCATCGTCGCTCATCGGCAGCAGGCCCTCAGCCCGATACACCGGCAGCATCGCCTCATTCACCTTCGGCAGCTGCACCGTGAACCACAACGCTCCTGCCACGCAGCACGCACCGGTAATCATCACCGTGTGCGGCGCGCCAATCTTGTGCGCCAGCATGCCTGCCAGCAAGCTTCCAAACGGCGCCGTCCCTACAAACGCCATCGTGTAATAGCTCATCACGCGCGCCCGCTTGTCCTCTGTCACGAGCGATTGAATCACTGTGTTCACCGCCGCCGCGCACTGCATCATCCCGAACCCCACGAACATCAGCAGCAGCAGCGACAACCACAGCACATGCGACATCCCAAACAGGATCAGCCCAGCACCAAACGTTGCGGCTGCGATCTGAATCATCCGCGTCAGCCCGATCACCGACTTGCGCATAGCCAGCGACACCGCCGAAATCAGCGCGCCGATCCCGCTCGCTCCGGTCAGCCAGCCCAGCGTGTGCGCTCCTCCATGCAGTACCTGCCCCGCGAACATCGGCAGCAGCACCGCATACGGCCATCCCATCAAGCTCACAACGGCAAACAGTGTCAGCGCCACCCGAATCGGGCGGAAGCCGCGCACATAATCCCAGCCCTCGCGCATTTGCTCCAACATGCTCTGCGTGTGCCGGCGCGCCACACCGCGTTCGATCCGCATCATCAGCAGCGACGCAATCACCGCAAAGTAGCTTACGCCGTCGATCAGAAAGCACCATCCCTCGCCGATTCCCGCCACTACCACACCGGCGATCGCCGGCCCCACCAGGCGTGCTGCATTCACCATCGACGAATTGATCGCAATCGCATTCGGCAGGTCGTCCCGGTCCTCCACCATCTGCACCAGGAACGACTGCCTCCCCGGCATGTCGAACGCGTTTATCACGCCCTGCATCGCCGCCAAGCCGATAATTTCCCAAAGCGTGATCCTGTGCGCCAGTGTCAATGCGGCCATCCCCAGCGATTGCACCGCCGCCGCGGCCTGCGTCCATACAAGCAGCTTTCTGCGATCGAGCCGCTCCACCCACACGCCGGCAATGGGTGCTAGAAGAAACGTAAGAATCTGTCCTGCAAAGCTCACGACACCAAGCAGGAGTGCCGAGTGCGTCAGCCGGTAAACCAGCCAGCTCGTCGCCAGCCGCGTCATCCAGGTTCCCATCAGGGACGTGCCCTGCCCCGCAAAGTACAGGCGAAAATTTCTGTGCCGCAGCGCCCGCCACGCGTGCGACATCGACCCCATCGGCTGCGCGCTCTTCTTCTCCAAACTCACCTCGGGCCTCTTCACTGTTCCGCCAGCCGCCGCAGGATCTCGCCCGCGCGAAACAACGTCTCCCGCTCACCCTTGTGGAGCCTGCTCACTGCCTCCGCGAGCCAGGTATGCTTGGCGTCCTTCACACTCTTGCGCACCGCTGCTCCCTTTGCCGTCAGCGTAATCAGCCTCTGCCTTCCGTCGGTCGCATGCGGCGTGCGCCGGATCATTCCCACTCGCTCCAGCGCGGCCACCGTCGCCCCCATCGACTGCGGCGTCACCCCTTCGGCGCGCGCCAGCTCCGCCGTTGTCGCCGGCCCTTCTCGGTCCAGCCTCGCCAGCACCGCTGATTCCGTCAACGAAAGCTCATGCGTGCGCCCGGCCGCGCGCACTCTGCGCACCAGCATCCCGATCGCCTGCGTAAACTCCTGCAACTCGAGTTGCGGCTTCCGCGCCATACTCGTCCATCCTCTCAGATGGACAGGCAAACTTGCAAGTCAGCCTTCTAATCCCAGCGACGCGCCCATCAGCACGAGCGCGCGCTGCGCAAACGGCGAATACACCAGCAGCGGCATAGCCGCAACCGCCAGCCCTACGCTGATGTGATGCAGCAGCAGCGCCGGGCATGCCGCCCACAGGAGATCCATCACCAGCAATCCCGGCCATATCCGCAAAAACTTCTCTCGCGCCCGCGGTGCACGAAACAGCACAGCGCATAGAACAAACACCCGCACCGGAATCAGCACCGCGGCCGTCACGACAATCACCCGGAACGCCACGTGGGCGTAGCTCAGCGGGCTCAACAACTCGCCAATCTCGTTCAGATTCGCCAGTGCGCCCACGTAAAAAGCCAGATACATCACCTGCAGCAGCAGAAACAGGGTCCGCACCACCTGGTGCGAACTCCGCGGCAAATCCTCGGTTGTCGCCAGTAGGCTTGTCCAGAATCTCCGCTCTTCAACAACGGCCGGTAGCGGGCGTGCCTCTTGCTCCACATCGTCTGGAGGAATCCGCTGCACAGGAGCCACAAACCGATATCCACGCCTGGCCAGCGTCTCTACGAACCGCGAGCTCGCCGCTCGGTCGCCCAACGCCTCGCGTATCCGGTTCACCGCCGAGTTGACACCATGCTCGTAGTCGACGAACGTGCCTTCCGGCCACAGCTCCCGGCTGATCTCCTCCCGGGTCACCACCTCACCGGCACGCTCGGCCAGCATGATCAGCACCTGGAACGGCTGAGCGTGCAGACGCACCCGCACGCCCTGCCTGCGCAACTCGCCCGTCGCCGCATCCGCCTCGAACGCGCCGAACCGGTATCGTCTTGCTGCCACTCGCTGCATCACCGGGTCCAGTCTACCCAAACCAGGTCCGCTCACGATCGCTCGCAGCATTTGAGATCACCGTGTATCCCTCACAAGCAAAACGACTTCCACCGTGAGATTCATTTCTGGCGCGCGTTACCTCGCTTGCATTGCACGAAACGTTTTTCGTCGCCAACCTCGCATACATGAACCGCCTCGCCAGCACCCTCTACGTCCCGCTCCGTCGCCTCTGGTGCGTTTGCGGCCTGCTTGTTCTACTCAGCGTCCCGCGTCTCTTCGCCCAACCCTCTGCCGACGCCATCGCTGGATTCAACATCTACAGCTCCCAGCTCGAATCCCGCCTGGCTCAACAGCATCGCACGCCAAGTGGCTTTATCGTCCTCCCTGCAGATCCCGCCGCGCGCGCGCGGCTCCACGCCGGCGATCTCCTCATCGAAGATCTGACACCTCCCCGAAACACCCAACCCACCGACGCACTCGTCCACGACTGGCGCGCCACTGGCTTCGTCCCCAACGCCACGCCGGCAGATTTCGAGCGCCTCCTGCGCGACTTCTCCGCCTACCCGCACAATTTCGCGCCGCAGATTCTCTCCTCCACCATCCTCGCTCAAACCCCCACCAGCACTCTCCTTCGGCTCCGCACCCGCCAACACCATGTCCTCACTGTTGTGCTCGACACCACCTGCGACGTCTCCTTCTCCGCGCTCGACTCCGCGCACCGATACTCCACCTCGCGCAGCACCCGCATCGACGAAATCGCTCCCACCGGCGACCACGGCATCCTCTATCGCCTGAACACCTACTGGAGCTACGAGCAGCGCGACGGCGGCCTCTACCTCCAGCTCGAATCGCTCTCGCTCACGCGGTCCATCCCGCACGGCCTCGTCTGGGCCGTCCAGCCTTACCTCGAAAGCATTCCGCGCGACTCCCTCGTCTTCACCCTCACCTCCGCTCGCAAAGCGCTAACCCATAACCACTAAAGGACATGCCCATGTCTACACTGACCCACATCCCTGCACAGCGCATCCACCGCTCCCTCACCGCCTCTGGAGAAAGGCGCATCCTCGAGCATCTGGCAAGGCACACGCCCCGGCTCATCACCTCGGATCACCTGACCACCCTCGGCCTCTCAGCGCAAATCGGCGCCGGCCTCTTCTACGCACTCGCACGCACCCATCCGCTCGCTCTTCTTGCTGTGAACGGCTGCATTCTCCTCAACTGGCTCGGCGACAGCCTGGACGGTACCCTCGCTCGTGTTCGACAGCAGCAACGCCCACGGTTCGGCTTCTACGCCGACCACATCACCGATCTATTCGGCGCTACCGCACTCTTCACCGGTCTCGCACTCTCCGGCCTCGCCCACACGGTCATTTGCGCCGCGATGCTCATCGGTTTTCTCCTGCTCTCTGCCGAAAGCTTCCTCGCCACTCACACCCTGGCCCGGTTCGAGCTCTCGCAGTTTCTCCTCGGCCCCACCGAACTCCGCATCCTCTTGATCGTCGGCAATCTCTTTCTCCTGCGGAGCCCGTTTGCGCAAATCCTCGGCCACCGCGTTCTCCTCTTTGACCTCGGTGGCGTGATCGCCGCTCTCTCGATGTTTGCTCTTACTCTTGTGCTGGCCATTCGCCACGCCGCGCAGCTCTTTCGCGAGGAACCGCTCGCATGACTACGCTCACGCGGCTGGTCCGCTTCAACATCGTCGGTGCACTCGGCATCTCCGTGCAGCTCGCCACTCTGGCCCTGCTGAACCGCGCGATCCCGCACGATTACCTGATCACGTCAAGTCTCGCGGTCGAGCTTACCCTTCTGCACAACTTCACCTGGCATCTCCGCTACACATGGCCTCACGACCGATCATCAACTACGCGCGCGCGACAGCTTCTTCGGTTTCACGCCACCAATGGGCTTGTGTCGATTGTCGGAAACCTCGCGCTCATGCGCCTCTTTGTCCGCTGCGCGCATCAGCCTGTCCTCTTCGCCAACGTCCTCACCATCGCCTTCTGCGGCCTCGCGAACTTCGTCCTCGCCGATCGCTGGGCGTTCGCGCAAGCTGCGAAGTGCACAGGGTAAACAATCCGATTGACGACCTATAACCATTTGGCTATGCTTTTCTCGTCGTGCCTCCCAGTCCCAATGCCGTCTTCCGCGCACTCGCCGATCCCACCCGCAGGGCCATCTTCGAGCGGCTAAGCCGGCACGGCGAGTTGACGGTGCACGCGCTGACGTCCTACGCCGGCGTCTCGCAGCCCGCAGTCTCCAAACACCTCACCGTGTTGAAGCGGGCAAAGCTAGTCCGTCATCGTCGCCATGGACGCGAAACTCACTATCGCGCACAGCCGGACGCTCTGGCTCCAATGGTCAACTGGCTCAGTGTCTACGGCGCCTTCTGGCGCGATCGGTTTTCAAACCTCGAGGCTCTTTTGGAAAGGATGGAACCATGAGCAGTTCAGCAGAGAACACTCGCAGCGTTGTCATCGAGAAGGTCTTCCCGCATTCGCCGGAGAAGCTGTGGCGTGCGCTCACCGAAAGCCCACTTATCGCGCAATGGCTCCTGAAGAATGACTTCGAGCCGGTCGTCGGCCGCAGCTTCCAATTTCGCGCCGATCCGATGCCACAATGGAACGGCCTCATCGATTGTGAGGTGCTCGTCGTCGAGCCCGCGAAGCGGCTGTCCTACACTTGGGCTTCCATGGGTCTCGAAACCGTGGTGCTCTGGACGCTCACTCCTTCCGACGGCGGCACACACGTTCGCTTGGAGCAGTCCGGCTTCGGTCCCGAACACGACATGGCTTACAAGGGCGCGACCTACGGCTGGCGAAACTTTATCGCCAACCTCGAGAAGGTCGTCACTGAGCTGCGATAACCCAGTCCGGCGGGTTCAAATCCGCCGGGCCGTCGTTTCGTCCGACGCAAACGCGGGGTCTCTGGGCCGCTTCGCAGCGTCATCCCTTCAGATGACCCGCCGCCGCGCACTTCTCGAACTCGCTCTTGGTTACGGGCTCATCCTGTTCGTCATCTGGACGCCGAATCCGTTTCAGCGCATCTTCTATATCGCCGCCATCCTCTCGCTCGCCGCGATCCTCGTACTCTCGTTTCAGGGGTGCGATCAACTCGGGTTGCGCCGCACGAACCTCGTTCGCTCGCTCTGGATCGCTATCATCGCAATCGCGCTCGCGGCCATCATCTTCCTCATCGCCGCGCACTTGCATTCCCTGCACGCGCCGCACAATGCACGCCGGCTCTTCAGTCGTTATTGGGGATACGCGCTCTGGGCTTTCGTTCAGCAAATTCTTCTGCAGGACGTCTTTCTCCGCCGCCTGCTCGTCCTTCTTCGCTCACCACGCCGCGCGGCGTTCGCTGCGGCAACCATCTTCGCGCTCGCGCATCTGCCGAACCTCATCCTCACGCCCCTCACGTTTGTCTGGGGCCTGATCTCGTGCCTGTTGTTCCTTCGCTACCGCAACCTCATTCCGCTCGCTATTGCGCACGCCGTGATAGGGATCACTTTGGCCGTCACTGTCCCGTCCCCGCTTATCCGCAACATGCGCGTGGGCCTCGGGTTCCTGCGGTATTCTGCGCACACTCACCGCAGCCACATCGACCACACCGTATCCACGCACGCGTGCGTCACCACCGATGCGCCCACGCGCCTGTCCTGACGCCACGCTCGGCCGTAGAACACGCCCGCAATCGCTGCCAGCAACACGTAGCGCCAGTTGAAGTGGACGGCACGCTTGTTAAAGTGCGCCAGCCCGAACACCACCGCCGTCACCATCAGGGCCCAGCGCCGGCCTATCCTTCTCTCCAGCAGATTCTGCATCCATCCCCGAAAGAACAGCTCCTCCGGCACCCCAATCAGGAGGAACGTGAACACAAAGGCGCCCACCAGCCTCAGCCCTCCGGGCCATGCCGCGTGCACATGCAGAAACCCGAGCGCCAGCCCCAGCGCAATCGCCACCGGCGCATACCAACAGAACTCGCGTAACGCGATCAACAGGTCGCGTGCACGCAGCCGTAGGTCAAACCCCACGCCGGTCAGCCGCCGCACCGCGCCGAACCCCCATATCCCCGCATCGACCAGCAGCACCTTATTGAATACCGCCAGTCCCCGCGGCCATGCCGGTTCAAACCAGCGCAGATCCACCGCCAGACCCAGCACCAGCAGCACCGCGAATTCGCTCCAGTCGCCCCTCTGCTCCGGATCGACCTGCTCCGCCCATGCGAGCATTGCCGAGACCGCCACCGGCAGCGCGAGATACACCAGAAACCATCCCCACACAAACCCTCCGCGGACCTCCGCTACGATCGCATACACGACGCAGAGCAGCCCCGGCGCCAGCACCCGCACGCGCATCGGCAGCCGCATCGTGCAGCGCGCGAGCCCGTCACCCCAGAACGCAGCCCACAGCATCGGCGCCAGCGCCAAACAGGCCGCGGCTCCAACACCCAGGTTGAGTTCACCTCTCAAGGCCGCGCCGCCTCAATCGCTCGAGACCACCCACTCCGCTACACTACTCCCGATGGCCCTTCGACCCGCCGGCATGCGCTCTCTCCGCCGCTTCGCAACAATATTTTTTCTCATCGCCGCCGCTCTCCTGCCCCATGTGGGCTCCGCGCAGTCGCTGCCCGGCGGACGCGTAGTCCTCGTTCTCCCTTTTGAAAACCGCTCCGGGAATCCGACCCTCAACTGGATCGGCAGCTCCTTCCCCGACACGCTCGATCGCCGCCTCAACTCCGCTGGCTTTCTCACTATCTCGCACGACGACCGTGTCTTTGCCTTCACGCACCTTGGCCTTCCCGCCGAGTTCCGGCCCTCGCGCGCCACTACGATTCGCATCGCCCAGCAGCTCGACGCGAATTACGTCGTGATCGGCAGCTTCAATCTCACCAAGGGCCAGATCGCGATCCAGTCGCAGGTCCTGTCGATCGATCAGCTCCGTCTGTCGCCGACGGTCACCGACACCGATGACCTCAACCGTCTCTACGACGCTGAGAACGCCATCGCCTGGCGCGTAGCTCGCGTCATGGACCCATCGCTCAACGTCGCCGAGCAGACCTTCCTCGCCGCTGGCGGCGCCGCGGTTCCGCTCCCGGCCTTCGAGGACTACATCCGCGGCATCAACGCTGCCACGCCCACCGAAGCCATCGTCCGTCTGCGCACGGCGGTCGCCGCCGCACCCAACTACACCGCGGCCCTGCTCGCGCTGGGCAAGCAGCAGTACCTCAACCGTGACTATGAGGCTGCTGCCGCCACCCTCGCGCGCATTCCGCCCGCGGACCCACTCGCGCTCGAGGGCAACTTCTACCTGGGCCTGGCGCGCTTCAACTCCGCCAACTACGCCGGTGCAGCGGCGGCGTTCGAGTTCGTCGCCAGCCGCCTTCCTCTTCCTGAGGTCGTCAACAATCAGGGCGTCGCGCTGGCCCGTCAGGGCAAGGACGCCGTAGCTCTCTTCGAGCGCGCCGCTGCCGCCGATCCGTCCGACGAGGACTACCACTACAACCTGGCCATCGCTCTCTTCCGCCGCGGTGATCTGCCTGCGGCGCTCCAGCAGGCCGACGCCTGCCTCAAGCTCAAGCCCAACGATCCTGAGGCCGGCTCCCTGCGCGCACATCTCTCACTCGCGCCAGCGGGCTCGAAGCTTGACCCGAACGGAGGCTTCGCTCCCGTGGAGCGCATCCGCCGCAACTGGTCCGAAACCGGTTTCCGCCAGGCGGCGTTTCAACTCGACCAGATGCGTGCCGCGCGTATGGCAGCGTTACCTCCCACTCAACGCGCCGCAGAGTACACGTCCCTGGGCCACGACTACCTCGCCCAGGGGCTGCTGCCACAGGCGGAACAACAGTTTCAATCCGCACTCGCCGCCAATCCCAACAGCGCGCCCGCTCATGAGGGTTTGGCTGAGGTCCGCGAGCGCAGCGGCAATGCCACCGACGCGCGCACGGAGGCCCAGCGTTCGTTGACCATTCAGCCGAACGTGCCCGCGTTTCTGCTGCTCGCCCGGCTGGATATGGCAGAAAACCACCTGCCCGCAGCTGCCAGTGACGTCGCGCGCGCTCTGCATCTTGAGCCCGCGAACCCCACAGCTATCGCGATGCGCCAGAGCCTGCAGCAGCGCGGGCAGACGGTCCACTGAGCGCGCATCCAATGCTCCCGCTGTTCAATGACCTTACGCCCAACGCCGCAATCCTACTCCTCACGTTGGGGATTGCGTTGATCGCCGTTGAGCTCAACCGCCCCGGCTGGATCACTCCCGGCGCAGTTGGACTGCTGCTCACACTGCTCGCGGCGGCAAGTTTGCGCCAGCATCATCCTCGGAGTGCGCCGGCAATCCTCGCTGTCGCATCCATGGCCTTTCTGTTCTTGCAGGCCAGGCGCCCGATGACCTGGATTATTCCCGCGTGCCTCAGCGTTGTGTTGGTTTTGGCGCTCACTGCGCTGCTGCCGCGTTCAGCGCAGCCTGGGATCAGCCCATTTATTGCACTGCTCTGCGGTGTGACTCTCGCCGCCGGAACCACCGTGCTCACCCGGATCGCTCGGCGCGCCCGCCAGAACAAAGGGTTAGACTAGAGAGAGCGCACAGAGCGCCCCGGAGCCCTTACGTTTTGATGCACAGTGTTTCGCGAGCCCTGCTCGCCACAGCGACCCTCCTCGTGTCCGTCACCGGCCTCGCCGCCGCACAAACCACCGCAATGGGCCGTCAGATCGCGCGCATGGACTTTGGCGTCAGCGGTGCGGGCCAGTTCAACCAAACCGTGAGCGGCCCCATCGTTCCGCCCGGCGCGCCTAACTACAACGTCGTGACGACGCAGTACGGCTCGAATACGTTCGGCGCGCTCGCATCCGTCCGCTATATCGCCAAGCCATATATCGGCGTCGAGTTCAACTACGGATGGGCGCGCTACACCGAGAACTACAGCCCCGGGCCCAACGGCGAGAGTCTGTTTCAGGTCCAGACCACGGCTAATGAGTACAGCTTCGGATGGGTAATCACGCCTCCGCACCTGATCTTCGGGATGCAACCTTTCGTCTCCGCCGGCGCAGGTGCGACTGAATTCAAGCCAACGGGCGGCGGCGGGTTAGGCGTGCCGAAACAGGCGCGGGCGACCTACTACTACAACGTCGGCGTACAGCGCGAATTCGCCGACAGCCACTTCGGCCTGCGTGCCTCATTCCGTCAGAATTTTTTCCTGGCGCCCGATTTTGGTCAGAACTACCTCACCATCCTGCAGCACACCTCGACGATCCAGCCGACCGCGGGCTTCTTTCTTCGGTTTTGACGCCAGACCTCTATGAGCCGCCTCCTCGATGATGATGACGATGTCCCGCAACGCGAGCGTGAGCTGACGCTGAGCACAGGCGCGATCCTCGCCATCTTTCTCGGACTGGTGCTGATCTGCGCCGTCTTCTTCGGTTTCGGCTATAACCTGGGACGGAAGTCGACAACCTCCTCGACTGCACCGCTGCCCGCGGCGGCGAGCGATACGGAGCCCACGCCCACTAGCGGCTCGAGCTTCGACAACTTCAAGCCGTCGCCTGGCTCACCCTCGGCACCATCCAGGAGCGTGGCTCCGCCTATCGTGGCGTCCGCAGCTCCCGCTCCCACGGCAACCGTAAAGACAACCGTGAAGGAAACAGAGCCTCCAGGAGCCGCGGCGCGCACAACGCCCGCTCCGGCTCCAGCGCGCGCTTCTGTGCCGGCGCCTCCGTCCCCACACACAAGCGCTGCGGCTCCCGCGATCACGCCCGGCGGAGCCTTCGTCGTCCAGGTTGCAGCGATCTCGGCGGCGCACAAGGACGACGCCGATCTGCTCGCCAATGCACTGCACGCCAAGGGATATACCGTTTCCGAGCGTACCCAGGCACAGGACCAGTTAATCCACATCCAGGTTGGCCCGTTCGCCACGAAGGCCGACGCGGAGGCGATGCGCGAGCGGCTCATCGTCGACGGTTACAACGCCATCGTGAAGTAGCTCTGCGAGCTATTCCCGCTTCAACTTCCGCCGGTCGAGCTCCGCCTCCATCGCTGCGCGCACGCGCTCCATAAGGTCTTCGCGCGAGGTTGCATCCTGCGGCCGGACCGGGGGAAGAAACGTAACATGCGCTTCTCCCGGCGTGATGCGGAGCGTTTTCTTGGGCATCATGCGCTCCGTTCCCGTAATGACGACTGGAATGATGGAGGCCTTTGCGGCCTCGGAGAGAAAGAACGCTCCCTTCTTAAACGGAAGCAGCCGGCCATCAGGCGAGCGGGTTCCTTCCGGAAACGCAGTAATGTGAAGCCCGCTCTTGAGTACATCGCGCGCGACCTCCACGCTGCGCTGCGCCTCCTCACGCGAGTTGCCACGCGACACCGGAATGTACTTGCCCATCCGCATCGCAGTTCCCAGCAGCGGGATCTTCATCAACTCGCGCTTGATGAACACGCTCGTCATTCCAGGAATGAGCGGCAGAAGAACCGGCGCATCAAGATTCGAAACGTGATTGCTGAGAAAGATGTACTGCACGCCCGGCTGCACGTTCTCCCTGCCCTCGAGTCGAACGCGGATGCCCGCTGCCTTCACTCCCAGCGCCACAATCCACATGCCCCAGCCGTACATCATGCGGAAATCCTTGCGCAGCGCAGACCACGGAATCCCAATCAGTCCGGCAGGGAGACCGAGCAAGACATAGACGGCCAACAGGCGAAACGAAGCAAACATACAAAGCAAAGGGTATCGTGTACGGCGCAGTTGAGGGTAAAGCGCGAGAAGGTTTTGTGCGGTGCGCAGAAGCTAACTATCGCGTCGCCGCTCCAGGCGCGAGTCCGTCTCGATCGCCTTCGGCAGCTTTTCGTAGATCCCGCCGAAACCACCGTTCGAAAGAATGCCGATCACATCGCCGTAGCGCACGCGCGGAACGATCTCCGCCACGATCGCATCCGCGTCCGCGCAGAGCACAGACGGAACTCCCCGCGCGCCGAGGGCCTCGACAACATGGCTGGGTTCGAGACGCTCAAGCACCGGGATCGCATCACTCTTGAACACACCCGCAAGCACAACCTCATCAGCAAGCGAGAGGCTCTCGACCAGCTCCCGCTCGAAGACGTTGCGGCGGAGTGTATTCGAGCGTGGTTCGAGCACGGCCCAGAGTCTGCGCCCTGCGTACGCTGCACGCAGCGCACGCAGCGTCTCGCGAATAGCCGTCGGATGATGCGCGAAGTCATCGATGACCGTCACTCCCGCCACCTCGGCGCGAATTTCAAGGCGCCGCTTCACGCTTTTGAAACTTGCGATAGCGCCCTCGATCGCTTCGACAGGAACACCTTGCCCTGCGGCGAGCGCGGCTGCAGCGGTCGCGTTCAGCGCGTTGTGCTCGCCGGCCATCGGCAGGCGCAGGCGCGCGTAGTCGAGCCCGCCGCGCAGCAAGCGCCAAGTCGTCAAGGTTCCATCCTGGCGCAGATCGACAGCCCGCCAGTAAGAATCCTCCTGGAAGCCATAGCGCTCGACCTTGCAGAAAGCTCGCGCGCTGCACTCGGTTACGTTCTCGCTCGCGTCGAAAGCCACCAGCCGGCCACGCCGCGGAATGAGATTCACCATGCGTTTGAATGCGATCTTCACGGCTTCAAGATCGGCGTAGATGTCCGCGTGGTCGAACTCAACGTGGGTCAGGATCGCGGCATCCGGGAAGTAGTGCAGAAACTTCGGCCCCTTGTCGAAAAACGCCGTGTCATACTCGTCCCCTTCCAGGATGAACGGCCGCGTTGCCTCCTGCACGTGGAAGCTGCTGCCGAAATTTTCCGCGACTCCGCCGATCAGGAATGATGGCTTCCAACCCGCCGCGCCGTCCGTTTTCATGCGCGATGCCGTTTCGAAGATCCACGACAGCATGCTGGTGGTTGTGGTCTTGCCGTGGGTTCCGCAGACCACATAACGGTCGCGGCCCTGTAAAAACTCGTCATGGATCAGCGCGGCCATCGACGTCATCGCAATGCGCTCGTCAAGCACGACCTCGAGCTCCGGATTCCCGCGAGAGATCGCGTTGCCGACAACGACAAGGTCCGGCCGAGGCTCGAGGTTCTTCGCTGCATAGGGCTCCAGGATGGGAATGCCCATAGCGCGCAGTTGGTCGCTCATCGGCGGATATGCCGCCGTGTCCGATCCCGTCACGCGGTGTCCCTGCGCGCGCAGCATGCCGGCCAGCGACGCCATCGCGGTTCCGCAGATTCCAATCAGATGCACATGTTTCGCGCTGCTCACGAGATCTCCTCCACGCGGTCGTTACTGAATCTCACGCACGCGCCAAGCGGAAGCGAGCGATTCTGGCCTGTCACATGCCCGCAGCGCAATCCAATTGCCACCGGGCCGGCGAACTCGTCGAGCGCATGCAGGCACGCCGCTTCTAGCAACTCCATCTCGTCTGGCTTTACGCTCGCCGTCGTATCTCCTAGCACGATCCCACGCACGTTCTCCAGCATGCCGGCAAGTCGCAGATGCTGAAGCATGCGGTCCCATTGGTACGGCTTGGTGCCGACGTCTTCAAGGAACAACACCGCTGGCTCATCGATGCGCAGCGCCCACGGTGTGCCAAGCGCCTCGCACAGAATGGAAAGACAGCCTCCGAGCAGCCGGCCCTCCACCTCACCTTGCCGCAGAGTTCGCAATCCGTCCTGCGGACCAACGTGCCATTGCGATTTCGCTTCGACTGCTGAGTGCCACGTCGCGCGGTGTACGCCGTCGTTACTCGACCAGTCGGCGGCAACCATGGGCGCATAGAAACTCATCAGGCGCAACTCGTTCCACAGCCACACGTGCAGCGATGTGTGATCGCTGTAGCCGGCAAAGACCTTTGGGTTTGCGCGTACAAGCTCACGATCCAGCCGTGGCAGAAGCTCGGCCGAGCCCCATCCGCCGCGGGTGCACAGCACGCCCTCGATCTCCGGATCAGCAAACGCGGCGTGCAGATCGGCGACGCGGTGCTCCGCGTCTCCCGCGTAGTACAGCGGCCCGCGCGCCAGCGCATGCGGCATCAACGCAGGGCGATAGCCAAAGTGCTGCAGGCGATCGACACCAGCTTCGACGAGCTCAGGCTTGGCTGCCGATGCAGGCGACACCACAGCCACCCTGCTTCCGTCACGCAGTCGTGGCCGAGTCGCCTCGCGCACAACCACCTCACGCAAGTTCCACCTCGCCGCGGCAAATGATCTCCGCCGGCCCTGTTAGCAGCATCTCTTCATCGTTCGAGGACCATACGACCCGCTGCGGCCCACCAATGGAACTCGCGGTGAGCTCGCGATCAGCGCCGCGCAGCGCAATCGCTGCAGCCGATGACGCACACGTCCCCGTACCTGACGAGTGCGTGGGGCCGACGCCACGCTCATAGATGCGGAACTCAATCGAAGCGGGTCCGAGCACGCGCACAAACTCGACGTTCGTGCCAAAGCGGAAGAGTGGATCCAAGCTGATCTTCGCGCCGAGTTCCTGCCAGCTCATGCCATGGCTGCTGAAGTCGTCGCTCTCAACAAACAACACAAAATGGGGGTTGCCGACGTTGATCATCGCGCCGTCGATCACTCCACTCACGCCTGCGATCTCGATTGCACGCCGCATGACACGCGGCACGCCCATGCTGCTCTCAATCAACCACGTCGCGCAATTTTGGCTTAGCACGCGGCAGGTGCGCGCTCCACCATGAGTGCCGAAGGTCATCTCTCGCAGCCCTTCACTCTGAGCGAGCCATGCAGCGACGCACCGCGTTCCGTTTCCGCTCAGCTCCGCCTCACTGCCGTCGGCATTGAAGAGTCGCAGAAAAAATGTGCCGTCGGCCCTGCGCTCCACGAATTCGACTCCGTCCGCGCCGATGCCAGTGTGCCGGTCGCAGAGCTTCTTCGCGACTGCGGAGTATCTCCCGCTCGCGGTGCTCTCCTCCATTATGAGGAAGTCATTGCCACACGCATGCGCCTTCACAAATTCGAGCGCCGTCACTCCGCCTCCACGTCTGAGAAGGAAACCACCTGATCGGTCGCATCGCTGGCTCGAAGTTGCTCTAACACTTTGTCATGAATCCGCCTCGTTGCTAGCAAAGAGAAGCAGACCCGCTCCAGACCGGCGATATTGTCGCGATCTAAAATCTGGAGCCGCTGTCCGGCGGCATCCATCACCTTCAGAATCGCCGTCAGCATTCGCAGCCGTGCAGCCTCAATCGCCTGCGCCACTGCGTCGGTTCCCTCGAAACGGGTACGCTCGTTACCGAACGTCGTCCCAACCTGCGCACGCACCTCATAGAGCACTGAGTAGCGCTTCCATCCGAGGCCAGCCTCCATAAAACCAACCGCCCACAGCGCCACCAGAAGCAGCACCGTCGCAAAGACTGCACCCATATACATGCCTGCGCCGCAGGTCATGCCAATCGCTGCGACAACGAACACCGTCGCCGCACTCGTCAGTCCCAGCACCCGACTCCTCGTATGCAGGATCAGGCCCGCACCCAAAAACCCAATGCCCTGCACAATGTTCGCCGCCACTTGCCCCTTGTTCGGGGTGGAGGAGCCCGCCAGCACCTCACTCATGATGGTGAAGAGCGCCGAGCCCATGCAGATGAGCATGTTCGTTCTCAGGCCGGAATCCTTGTGATGCCACTCGCGTTCCAGGCCCACAGCCCCGCCCAGCGCGCACGCGACCAGCAGCCGCCGCCAGACCGCGCCGGAGAGAACCATTTGATCCAGAAAGCTAATGTGCGTCGTTCCGCCCTGCACCATCGAGTCAGAATACTACCGGCCATGAGGGTTTTCAGACGGCCCTGCACCCGCGTCGTCACCCCACGTTATAACCGAAAAAAGAACCCGTGCCGCATCAGCGGCACGGGTACGCTCTCACCGTGAAATCGATTCCGCTACGCGACCGGCGCCGCTACGTTGATCTGTTCCGAGAGTTCGGTCAGCACCTTGTCGGCGTGCTTCTCCTCCTCGAGTGTCTTGTCGAGCAGCGCCGCATGCTCAGCTTCGCCGAGAATGATCGCCATGTTGCGCAGCGTTCCATAGATCGCGATCTCGTGATGTTCCACTTGGTTGCCGGCTGCTATCAAAACGACGTCGCGCAGCGTCTGGTCCTTCGCATCCTTAGCCGAGGAACTGCCCTCGCTGATCAGCGCAGCGGTTACCTTGCACTTGCTCCTGCTCGCCTCACCTTCGTTGTCGCGCAGAATCCTCTCCAGGCGGGAGATGTGTTCCTTGGACTCCTCAAGGTGCGTGCGGAACGCGTTCTTCAATTGGCTATTGGTCGAGTTTTCAATCATCGTGGGCAGACCGTCATCGACGATCTGGCGTTCGCTGTCCAGCGACCGCTGCAGCATCGTTCTGTACAGCTCCCGAAGGTTGTTCATATCCGGTGTAAAAATTCCCATGTTTCTCTGCTCCTCTCAGCGCGCGTGGGGGCGTCGGCCCTGATTCATAGAGCGCTGCTGCTGTGCATTCGATTATTCGATGAACCGGTGAACTTGCGCGCCGGCTGCCGTGGAGCGCTCTGCGTGCCCCACATACTTCTAGGATGCGCGTTGCTTCTACGGCGTGGTTTGTCCGGTCCACAGATGCGATCGATAAATCTTCGCGCACGGCTGACCCGAGGTGCAGATCACCTCAAGCTCTTCCAGGCCTTCAGGATGGGCCGCAACCGCCCGCGCCACCGGGTCTCCCGCAATCGCAATCACGATCGCAGCATGGTGTGCCGGGTCAGCCAGTGCACGCTCCCAGGCAACCTCGTCATCCTCGCTGACCATGCTCTTCAATGGGCGGCCGGCGGTCTGCACCACGCCCACGTGCGCTGTCGTGGACATCAGAACCGGGTCCTGTATCGGAACCGTCTCGAGCGTGGCCGCGATCGCGCGCTCAAACGGAATTCTCGTGGTCGCGTTCACCTGGCCTTCCTTCAGCACCAGTGGAATTCGATACATCATCGCAATGCAATTGGCTGCGCACAGCAACATCGCAGCCGGTTGCCACAACCGCGCGGCAACGCGCGCCCACCCGGCAGCCTTCGAACGCAGCCACAGATCAAGCTGCTCCGCGGCCAGCGCGCCATAGATCGCCAGTACCGGCAGCATCTCCATACCGTAGCGTGCGTTGTAGTACGAGTGCGGCCAAAGCTGCGGAATGAAGATAGGCACCGACCCATACGCGACCGAATACACATAGAACGGCAGTGGAATCCAAAGCAGCCATAGGCCTGATTCCGCGCGCGTGACCACGGCTGCATCACGGCGGCGTCGCCATTGAATGCACGCGCCGTAGAGCGCCGCCGCCATTACAACAAAGCCCGTCTCCCACACGGCGGCATCGAGCTGCGCGGTTCGCGTGTAGAAGAGCAGCGCCCACGCAGGGTTATGCCATCCGCGATAATGTTGCCCCGGCGGCGCCGTTTTTCGCTCAATCGCAGCAGCCGAATACGGCCCGCGCATGAAGTCTAGCCAGTCGCCCTTGAAGTGCGCGTTGTACCAGAACCAGAAGCCCGGCCCCGCCACACACAGCATCGTGAAAAACGCAAAAGGCACGAGCAGCCGCCGTCGCAGAGCCGCTCCACTCCGCCACAGCTCCAATGCAATCCAGCACCACACCGCCGCGCCGATGATCCAACCGTCGTAGCGCGTGAGCACCTGGCCAAGCACGAGCACGCCCGCGGCAATCATCCCGCCGCTTGCGCTACGCACTCTGCCCGCGCGCAACGCCGCTACGGTCTCACTCGCGGCAACGACGGTCCACACCAGCAGGCAGAGGAACAGCGCTTCGGTCATCGCTGTGGTCGCGAGATACAGCAGGTTTGGATTGAGTCCGTAAAAGGTGGTTGCGACGAGTGCCCAGCGCGGCCGCATCAATCGGCGCGCTAGCCTCCACACACCCGCAACACTCAGCGCGTAGCTCAACAACGACATTGGCACCGCGGCAAAGCCCGTCTGCCACATCTGCATGTTGCCGATGAACGGCAGCATCAGCAGGTGCGGAAGCGGAAGCCAGACACCGCCAAGCTGCGCGAGCCCGGGATAGTGTGAGTCGAGGATGCGCCGCGCGATGCCGAGGTGCGCGACCGCATCGCCGTACAGCAGCAAATACCCTTTGGAGTAGCAGACCAGCAGCGCAAAAAATCCGAGGACAACACCAGCCGCCGCAAATGGATAGACCTCGCTACGCGTAGCCGGTGTCACCGCGTTTGGGTCCCACATGGGAGCCGTCGATGCACTCCGTCTCGGCCGCGTGAACGCCTTTGTTGTGCTCGTCTTGCCTGCTGGTCTCGGCACTAACGCTCCTCCGCGCCTGTTCGCTATTACAGATGCGAGAGTTCGCGGAGATGCTCGAGCCGTTCCTCGACCTCAGCCCGCGTCGTCTCCTGAAGCCGCTCGGTCCCGAAGCGCTCCACCGCGAACGAGCCCATCGCGCTGCCGTAGAACATTGCGCGCCGGAAGACCTCCGGCGTGAGCTTGCCCTGCGACGCAACGTAGCCGTAGAAGCCTCCGGCGAACGAATCGCCCGCTCCGGTCGGGTCGACTACCTCATGCAATGGCAGTCCTGGCGCACGGAACGGCCGGCGCTTTACACCGTCGCCGAAGCTGCGCTCGCTGAAGTATGCCGTGGCGCCGTACTCGCCGTGCTTCACAATCAGCGACTTCGGTCCCAGCGCCATCACCGCCTCAGCAGCCCGGAACCCGTTCGATTCGCCGCTCAGCATCTGCGCTTCTTTGTCATTAATCAGCAGCACGTCCAGCTCGCGCATCACCTTCAGCAGGTTCTCGCGATGCGCATTGATCCAATAGTTCATCGTGTCGCCCGCAACCATGGCAACCTTCGGCATCTCCGCGCGCACACGCGCCTGTAACACCGGATCGATGTTGGCGAGAAACAGAAACTCCGCGTCCGTGTACTCCGCCGGAATCTTCGGCGCAAACTCCGCGAACACGTTGAGGTCGGTCGCCAGCGTGTCCGCCTCGTTCAGGTCGCGAAGATAAGCGCCGCGCCAGTGAAAACTCTTGCCCGGCGCGCGTTCGATACCTTTCGTATCCACGCCTTTGTCCGTCAGCACGCGCTCATGCTCGGGCAGGAAGTCTTCGCCGACGACGCCCACTACGCGCACCTTGGTAAAGAAGCTCGCTGCCAAGGCAAAGTGAGTCGCTGCGCCACCGAGCACACGCTCCCGTTTTCCGCTTGGCGTCTCCAATGAATCGAACGCCACCGAACCAACCACAAGAATCGACATCAACTCTCCGCTTAATCAGCTTTCGCTTAGAAATATTTCCCGAATAGCACATCGAGCTTCTGCTTCGTCGCCTCGGGGATCAGCTTCTTGTCCGTCATGATCGCGAACTGCGCGGCGGTCTGCGCAGGGCTCGCACTCAGGTCCTGTGGCATCAGCCGCACGGCGGCCTTCACGACCTTCTGCGCGTTTCCGCTGTTCTGGTGCATCACAGCAATCACCTGCTCAATGGTGACGTCATCGTGTCCTTCGTACCAGCAGTCATAGTCCGTCACCATCGCGAGCGTGGCATAGCTGATCTCTGCCTCGCGCGCCAGCTTCGCCTCCTGCAGGTTCGTCATACCGATCACGTCCGCTCCCCACGAGCGATAAAGATTGCTCTCCGCGCGCGTCGAGAACTGCGGCCCCTCCATGCAAACGTACGTGCCGCCGCGCTTACCGACCACGCCCACCTCCTCACACGCCTTCACAAACGCGTCCACAACGATCGGGCACACTGGGTCTCCGAACGCCACATGGCCAACTACACCGTCTCCGAAGAACGTCGCCTGTCTTGCGAATGTGCGATCGATGAACTGGTCCGGGACGACGAAGTCCGTCGGCTTATGCTGTTCCTTCAGCGAGCCCACCGCGCTGACGCTAAGGATGCTCGTCACCCCAAGCTTCTTCATCGCGTAAATGTTAGCCCGAAAGTTCAGCTCACTCGGCAGAATGCGGTGGCCCTTGCCGTGGCGCGCCAAAAACGCAACATCACGCCCTTCCAGCTTGCCCAGCAGAAACACTTCGCTCGGATCACCAAACGGAGTTTCCACGCGCTCTTCGCGCACATCCGTCAGCCCATCCATGTTGTAGAGGCCGCTGCCCCCGATAATCCCGATCTCCGCCTTCGCCAAACGGCCTCTCCCTGTGCGTCGAAATCAATGCAGACGCACAATCACCAGTATATCGGGCGGCTCCTACTTTTCGAATCCCAGGTCCTTGCAAACCTTTTCTACCCGCCGCTTGATTTCGTCCGGCATCGCCAGCATCGCCGGCCAAGGCCGCGCAAATCCCTCCGCTGCCCACTTGCGGGTCGCATCGATCCCCATCTTGCTGCCGAAATTTGGCAGACGCGACGCGTGATCGAGCGAGTCCACAGGACCGAGAGTGAACTGAATGTCGCGCTCTGGGTCAATGTTGTTGGCGACGCGCAGCGTCACCTCGCGCAGGTCCTGCACGTCGCAGTCTTCATCAACAACGATGACGCACTTGGTGAACATTGCCTGGCCCATCGCCCAGACGCCGTTCATCACCTTGCGTGCATGCCCCGCGTAGCTCTTGCGAATGCTCACGATCATCAGGTTGTGAAACACCGCCTCCGGCGGCAGGTTCACGTCGACGATCTCCGGCAGCGTGAGCTTCATCAGCGGCAGAAAGATGCGCTCGACGGCCTTGCCCATCCATGCGTCCTCCATCGGAGGCTTGCCGACGATCGTGGCCGCATAGATCGGATTCTTTCGATGCGTCACGCACGTTATATGAAACACGGGATAGTCCTCGGGCATTGTATAGAAGCCCGTGTGGTCGCCGAACGGTCCTTCGCTGCGCAACTCGCCGAGTTCCACGTAACCTTCGAGCACGATCTCCGCAGTCGCGGGCACCTCCAGGTCCACGGTTTCGCATTTCACGAGCTCCACTGCTTTTCCGCGCAAAAACCCCGCAATCAGATATTCCTCTACTTCCGGGGGCGCGGGCACTATGGCGCTGAAGGTCACGGCCGGATCCGTGCCGATCGCCACCGCAACTTCCATCCGCGCGCCGCGAATCTTCGTAACCACGTGCTGCGGAACTCCGTTCACATCGACGGAAGCCGTTGTCCCGCCCGCGGTTCGCGCCATCACGTCAACCGCGCCCGCAGAATCTTCTGCGGCTCCACGCAGGTGCTCACGGAAGTGCTCTGCGGCGACCTTCTGGCGTTGCCAGTGCATTCCGGTGGTCCGGCCGTCATATACCTGCATTCGGTACATCCCGAGATTTCGCTTCCCGGTGCGCGGGTCCTTCGTCACAACGCACGGCAACGTGATGAACGGGCCTCCGTCGCCTGGCCACGTCGTCAATACCGGAAACTTCGTTACGTCCACGTCCTCACCGTGCAGCACGACCTCCTTGCACGGAGCGCGCTTTCGATCGACGACCTTTGGAAAGTACGATCCCATTTCAGCCAGCACAGGAAGCATCTTCAGCTTGTCCATAAGGCTTGCAGGCGGCACTGGATGAAGCAGCGCCTCAATGCGTTTCGCCACATCATCCAGCGAGTCCACCCCTAGTGCCATCTTCATGCGCCGCTCGCTGCCAAACTGGTTCATCAGCACGCGCGCGCCCTTGTAGCCCCCCACATTCTCAAACAGCAGCGCCGGGCCATCGTTCTTCACCGCGCGGTCCGCGACCTCGGCCATTTCAAGCACCGGCGACAGCTCCGCCTTCACGCGCTTCAACTCGCCCGCGCGCTCCAGCGCCTCCACCCACTCCCGCAATCCCCCAAACGCAAACCCGCTCGCCAATCCACTCTCCCCTTACAGCCGCAAAAAGATCCGCTTCCGCCACAGAAACCACACCGGCAGAAAACACAGCCCAACGAAGCTCAACGCAAACGCCAGCGACGTCCAGTCGTTCGTTCCGTGGCGCGCAAACACGTCCCAGTACATGAAGTACCACCACGTGCGCCGCACACCGTCCGCGCCGGTCGCGTGCAGGTACAGCATCGTCTTCACAACCACCATTGACACCGTGAACGCGGCAATCGCGTTCGATCCAAAAACCAGCCAGGGCCACGTCACAACCCGCAGCCAGCGCGGCCACGGCTGCGGCCGCCGATCCACCAGCGCCGAGCAGGCTGCCAGCACGACCGCCGCGATCCCCGCTGCCAGCAACACATAGCTCGAGGTCCACAGGTTCTTGTTGATCGGAAACCATCGCGACCACAGCTCGCCCGCAGCAATCCCGACAACGCCCCACGCAAGCAGCTTCACGCGCACCTTCTGCCAGCTCGCGCTGCCACTGCTCACCGCCAGCATCGCGAGCCCCGCCAGCGCGCCCAAGAGCGTCGTCGCCACCGCCGGCAAAGTGCTCAGCAGCCCCTCCGGATCGCGCGTGTGGTTATACAGCGTGCCGGTATGCAGCCAGCGCTGCGTCCAAGCCATCGACGCGCGATCAAACCACGCGGCGAGGTTCAGATCCTTATCCATAAATGGCACATCGCGTCCCGGCAGCCCCAGGCCGGGCACGGGAACCCAACGCAGCAGCGCCCAATACCCCACCAGCAGCATGGCGATGATCAGCACGAGCCAGCGCACGCGCCTGGTCGCCAGCAGGATCAGCGCCGCGACCAAATAGCACAGCGCAATCCGGGTCAGCACGCCATATAGCCGCAGGCCGACCCAGTGCATGCGCGGGAAATAGTTCAGCACCATCGCGAGCAGAAAGATCTTGCCCGCCCGGGCAAACACCCGCCCCGTCAGCGTGGCCTTGCAGTTCCCCCGGGCCGCCCGCGCGCTCATCGAGAACACGATCGACGCGCCCACTAGAAACAAGAATGTCGGGAACACCAGGTCCGTCAACGTCCATCCGTTCCACTCGGCATGGTCCAGCTGCGGAAACACGTGTCCCCAATCGCCAGGATCATTCACCAGGATCATCAGCGCGATCGTCAAGCCGCGCAGCACGTCCACGGAAAGCACGCGGCCGGGCTTTACCAGCACAGATTCTGCTGTCGCACTCGCCGGAGCCACGCTCGTTGCCATGACAGCCATCATCCCACGATTGCGTCGCTGCCAGCGCCATCGCAAGGGAACATCCTTTCCTTCGCCGGTGTCTATCCCGCCAGACGCGTTCCTCGCCGGACGCACATCGAGACCACTCGAGGTGCCGCCATGTTTGAGGAGTCACTCGTCGAATCCACAGCTCTTCTTCGCACGCGCAACCGATTG
>DASYBN010000054.1:0-14609 GCA_036500785.1 Acidobacteriaceae bacterium | reverse complement strand
GCGCGCGGGTATTCCTCGAGTGCGCGCCAGAAACGGTGCGTCGCTCTCAAGGATATACCGGCAGAGGCGCAGCCTGTCTCCTGACGCGAACGCATGCTTCGCGCCGGGCCTCGGCGTGCGACAATACCAGTTGTGGCTTCTGCGTGTTGAGGCCGGCAGCAGGGAGCATTCGCAATGGGCGATCTATTCCAACCGACTCATCTCATTATCATCGCGGTGATCGCGATCATTCTCTTCGGCGGCAAGAAGCTGCCGGAGCTCGGCAAGGGTCTTGGCGAGGGTCTGCGCGGCTTCAAGGACGGCATGAAGGGCATCACCGACGAGCCGAACGCCAACACCAAACCCGGCGAGACGGCGCACACCGTGACGCCGAAGACAGATGAGGCGCCGAAGCCGCCTGCTTCGGTCTAAACGAGCCGACAAACACGGCGCGAGAACATCGCGCACGAACATGGACGACGGTCTGCCCCGCAGCCGTCGTCTTCGCATTTCTAAGGTGATATCGCTGGAGGCGCACCGCCCATGAAGCTGAAGTCCCCCTACCTCGTAAAACCCCACACCAGGGTGCGGCTCTCGCAAATGCCCACCGACGAGACCGGCGGCTTCACCGACAAGGCCGAGATCGACGCCGCGATGACGGCCAACGAGAAGAAACTCGCCGACCTGCAGGAGGTTCTGTACGCGGCGCAGTCCAAGGCGCTTCTCGTTGTGTTGCAGGGCATGGACACCGCAGGCAAGGACGGCACCATCCGGCACATCTTCTCCGGCGTGAACCCGCAGGGCTGCCAGGTGGCGTCCTTCAAGGTGCCAACGCAGCTCGAGCAGCGGCACGACTTCCTGTGGCGCTGTCACGCGCAGGTTCCCCCCAAGGGCATGATCGGCATCTTCAACCGCTCGCACTATGAGGACGTGCTCTCGCCCGTCGTGCACGGCAAGCTGAGCGGCAAGGAAGCCGCGCAGCACATGGACGAGATCAACGATTGGGAGCGCATGCTCACGGACAACAACGTCGTGATCCTGAAGTTCTTCCTGCACATCTCGCGCGACGAACAGACGCGCCGCCTGCAGGAGCGCATCGACGAAAAAAAGAAGCACTGGAAGCTCTCGCCATCAGACTTCGAGGAGCGCCCCTTCTGGCCGAAGTACATGCGCGTCTACGACACGATCCTGAGCAACACGAGCAAGAAGTACGCTCCGTGGTTCGTCATACCCGCCGATCACAAGCCCTACCGCAACGTTGCGATCTCGACGATCATCGTCGACGCCATGCAGCGCATGAAGCTCAAATATCCGGAGCCGACCTTCGACTCCAGCGGCATCATCCTCGAGGACGAAACCCCGCAGGAAGCCGCGCGCGAAGTCGAAAAGAAGGTAAACCCCGGCGTCGTGAGCGCGAACGAGATTCCATCGGATTCTGGGCGGAAGTGAAGCTCAGATCTTCGTAGTGACCTGCGCAATATCAGCGTCCGCCGGAGCACCCATAAGGAAGCGGACAAACCAGGCGGAGCGGTAGAAGAAGATTGCTGCGGCCAGCTCGATGCACAGGTGGAAGACAGCCCCGAGAGCGCCCACAAACAGAGTTCGTTCTATGCGAACGCCAAGGGATGGGTCGGTGTAGACACCGGAAAACAGAGAAGCCCGACTGGCGGCCACGATCAGCTCTGGCAGCGTCGCAACGTTCGAAACTGCCAAGTAGAAGAACCAGATACAAAGAACACGGCTTGCCAGCACCGCCGCTTGCTTGTTCGTCATGAGCACCTCAGGTGAGTCGATCAGATTGTAATCATCACCACAGCAGCCGCCGCGATTCCCATTCCGGCAAGTTGCCGTCGTGTCGGCCGCTCCTGCAAATGCCACGCGGCGAGCAGAATTGTTCCCGCGGGATAAAGCGACGCCAGCACTGCCGCGATATCCAGACGTCCACTACGCGTTGCAGCGATAAACAGCAGATTGCCGCCCGTATCGAGCAGCGCCACGCCGAGCGCCCACACGACAGCCACGCGCGTCAGCTTCATTGCAGGTTCCGCGAGACCGGCAACCCGCTTCGACTGCACGGTCACCACAACCAGCAGCAGCGCGCACATAACAAGGCTCGCCGATCGCGCCACCGCCATCGGCTCCAGCACCCCGAGCGGGTTTGCCAGTCGCAGCGCAACAAAATAAATCCCAAACCCCACGCCGCCGATCACCGCAAGCAGCAGCGTCGTGCGCGAGCTCTCGCTCGGCTCCGACCCATCCACCGCATGTGTTGCCTCCGGCGACGGTCCGGCCGCGATCAACCAGATCGCCCCCAGCGCCAGCACAAATCCCGCAATCCGCAGCGGAGCGGGCACGCCCTCGAGCACACTCGAAACCGCCGCTGGAATCGCCGCAGCCAGCAGCCCGCTCAGCGCCGCGGAGCCGCCCATCGCTCCACGCGCGAGCGCAATGTAGAACGCCGTCAGCGAAATCCCTGCAGTCACGCCGGCGACGAGCGCCCACACCAGCGGCGCTCCGTGCGGCAAAGCCGCATGCTGCATCAGCAAAATGCCCAGCAGCACCGCGAGGCTCGAGGCATGCGCAAGCAGCACAACGCGCAGCGCGCCCGCCGTCGTTCCTCCCGCAGCCTTTACGCCCATGCCGCCGGAGAAATCACCGCCGCCCCAGGAGGCGGCGGCAGCGAGTGCAAGCAGAATGTTCGCCGAAAGCGCCGGCGCGATCGCAGCGCTCACGGCTGCGGCGGAGGCGTCGAGTTCGTCGCTGGCGTCGCCGGCTGATTGTCCGGATGCGGCGTCTGGTCCGTGCGCGCGACGGGTTGCGCCTGGTGCACGTTACGTGGCGTCGGATAGTAGCCGTCGGGTGCCACAACCGTCAGGTTCGGCCGCATCACGCGAATCTCCACGTGACGGAAGCGGCCATCCAGCGGGCTCTCGTGCGTGTAGTAGCCGACCGTGTACTGCGTGCGCACCGTGCGCGTGATGTCGGCAAAGCTGTTCTCAATGCCGCGCGGCCGGAACTCCGGATCGCACTGCCCTCCGGTTGCGCTCGCGATCCGCGGTAGCGCATCGTCGCGCATCGTCAACGGCAGATGGATGCGGTCAAGAAAGCCCATGCCCGGAATGCTGGAGTCGCCGACCAGCGTCGCATACACCGAGATCTTGTTCGTCTGTAGATAGCGGACGAGCTCCTTCTCCTTCACCTTCGATCCGTACTCTTTGCCATCCGAGACAACATAGAGCACGCGCCGCCGCTTGGGGTCCACCGAAGTGAGCGACTGCGCGGCCGTAAAGATCGCGTCGAAGAGCGGATGAAACTCCTTCTGCGGATTCTGATAAATGCTGGTCTGCCCGCGGATCGGCGTCGTATTCGGGTCCACCTGCTGGTTGTTCTTGATCGTCGTCTGCGCCAGCGGGCCGCCCCATCCCATCAGCGGCTCCCTGCCCTGGCCCTTCGATCTCTCCAGCACCGCGCCCAGCCGAGCGCTCTGTGCTGCCGTGTACTGGGTCTGCTCCACAACTCCGTTGTTGTACGTGAACACCGCGACCTCGTCATACGGCGCGAACGCTCCCTGCAGCGCGCCCAGAGACGCGTCGATCTTGTCCATCGTGTCCTGCGTCACCGTCTGGTCGATCACAAACGCCACCGACAGCGGAAACGGATCGGTCGTCCAGTACGCCATATGCTGCCGGAGGCCGTTCTCATAAACGCGCACATCGCGCCACGTGAGATTCGGCACCAGATTGCCCTTCGAGTCCTTCACCGTGAACGGAATCTGCACGAAATCAACATGCACCGTCTTGAGCGTGTAAGCCGCTGCCGCGCCCTGACCCGGAGCAGGAATCTCCGGCGGCGTCTCCTGTTGGCCGGCCTGCTGGCCGGGCGCCGGAGCTGAGGGCAGCTTATCGCTCGGCGCGGTGCCGCCATTGTCCGCCGTGTCTGCGTCCGGCGTGTTTTGCGGCAGAGGCTCCGGAGCCATCGGCGCCGGCGGAGTAATCGTGTTCAGCTGCGGCAGGCCCTGAGGCGTGGGTGCATTCGGGACCGACGCCGAAGGTGCGCTCGGAAGCGCCTGGTTCTGGGCCGCTTGCGTGGCGTCCTGCGGAGACGGCTGCCTCGCGCCCGCCGCGCACGCTCCGGCCACCGCCATCGCCAGCACACCTGCCCCGATACTCTTTCGTCCCAACACCATCCGTCCCTCTTTCCTTCTGCCGCGCGCAGCAACTCGCCGTCCGGAAAATCAGCTCGTCTCAACGCCTGAGGCTGCCTATTGAGACTATCAGCCGCGCGGTTTGGGTGCAGCTGCGTGTTCAGACGCGCGCCGAACCCGCCACCGTTGTGCCCGTTTTGCCGCTGTCGCCCTCCTCGAACCACGTCGCAGCTGTCGCCCAACAGGCGTCCACGGGCGTCTAATAGGGGTATGCCCCACGTGTCTCTGCGCCGTCTTGCAGCTTTTCTGTTCCTGCTCGTCGTGCTCCCGTCTGCGCGCCTCCGCGCTCAGGATGCGCCCTCCGTCGACGCTCCCCCGCCCGCCAGCAAAGCGCCTAAAGAAGCCGAGCCGCTCGATATGGGCCAGACGCTCAAGGTCAACGTCAATCTAGTCAACATCTACTTCTCCGCGCGCGACAAGAACGGCTTCGTCACCAGTCTGCGCAAAGATGACTGCCAGGTCGCGGAGAACCACGTCCCGCAGGTCATCAAAAACCTGACCCAGGAGAAGAATCTGCCGCTCACCATCGGCATCATGCTCGACACCAGCGGCAGCCAGACGAACGTCCTCCCGCTGGAGAAGGACTCCGGCTCCCGCTTTCTGCGCGAGGTGCTCACACCCAAGGACGAGGCCTTCCTCATCTCCTTCGACGTGAACGTCGACCTTCTCTCCGACTTCACCAACTCGCCGCGTGAGATCGCCAGCGCCATCAACAAGGCCAGCATCAACACTGCGAGCTCCTCGGCCGGCGTTCCCGGCATCGGTGGGGGACCATTCCCGACCAGCAATCCGCGCGGAACCCTGCTCTACGACGCGGTTTATCTCGGAGCGCACGACAAGCTGCAGTCCCAGGTCGGCCGGAAGATCATGATCATCCTCACCGACGGCCAGGACGAGGGCTCGCAATACAAGATCAAGGACGCTATCGAAGCCGCGCAGAAGGCCAACGTCATCGTCTATCCCATCCTCATCGCCGACCGCGAGCAATACCTCGCTTACGGCGAGATCTATATGGGTTCGAGCGCCATGTCGCAGCTCGCGGAGCAGACCGGCGGCCGCGTCATCAACGTCGGCAACAACGGACGCAAGCTTGAAGACGCCTTCGACCAGATCCAGGACGAGCTCCGCACCCAATACCTGCTGAGCTACACGCCGACCAACAAGGCGGCCGACGGAACTTATCGCAAGGTCGAGCTCGACTGCGGCAAGGGCCTCAAAATTCAGGCCCGCAAAGGCTACTACGCCGTCCCCGGCGACAGCGAAGGCGGCGGCAACATCGAGTAGCGGCTCAAGCTATGCCTCGATCGCTCCTGAATACACTGCCATTCCCGCGACCGCATCGACGCCCATCGCATCCAGTTCGTCGATCTCCTTGCTCTCACGAATCCCGCCGGCAACAATGAGTTGCCGGCCTGTGGTAGCCCGCAGCGTCGCCGCCACATGCATCGGGAAGCCCTGCATCGTGCCCTCGGTATCCACGTGCGTGTACAGGAACGCGGCGCAATAATCCTCCAGCCACGTAATCCCCTCCTCTGGCGTCAGGTCCACCGACTCCTTCCACCCGCGCACCGCAACGCGCCCATCCTTTGTGTCCACCGAGAAACACAGCGCGTCCTCGCCGAGCTCTTTCTTCAAATGCCCCGCAAACTCCAGCCGAATCAGCCTGTGTTTACGCTGCGTGATCGGCGCAAACTCCTCAGCGCCATCGGTGAACTCCAACGCATTCGCATCGGGCTCGAACGGGGTCCCCGGCCGGCATGCCGGCTGGGGTGAAGGCTCCGCTCCGAACAGCGACGATCCATAGATGACTCGCTTCGCTCCCGCGTCGAGCAACCGCTTGCCATCGGCCGCGGTGCGCAGCCCTCCGCCCACCTGGCACGGCAGCCGCTTCGCAATCATCGTGATGAGCTCGCGGTTGTCGCCCTGCCGCATTGCCGCGTCGAGATCGATCAGCTGCACCAGCGGGTACTTCGAGAACCGCTCGATCCAGTAATCGACATCATCGAAGCTGAGCTTCAGCTTTTCGCCCTGAACAAGCTGGACGATCTTGCCACCCATGAGGTCGATGGAGGGAATCAGCATGAGCTATTGTCGCAGCTCGGCGGCGCTAGGCCGCAGCTTCCTCCAGCACCTCGAAGCACGCGTCCATCTCTGCATGAAGCCGCATCGCCGGAATGCTGTGCAGCAGCGCGACGATCTCCCGCCGTACGCCCGACCCCACCTTACCGTTGCGCCGAATGTGTGCGAGCAGCGCGCAAAGTTCATCCTCATTGCACTGCAGTGCCCGCAGAGTTTCGATCAAAGCATGCAGCTGGTAGTACGCGGGCGGGAGGCCGCGCTCAACAGTCGAGTCCGCTTCAGTACAGGGCTTCTTTCTCGTGACCATGCGAGTCGCTCCACACAATTGGATGCAGCACAAACTGTGCAAAACGGCCGCAGCGCATCAGCACGGGTACCGCATCGGCACTCCCGCCGCGGCAACCTCCGCCTTCAGCGCCCGCGAATCCGTTATGCCGAAGTGAAAGATCGACGCAGCGAGCGCAGCATCCGCCTTGCCCTTCTGAAAGACTTCCGCGAAGTGCCCCGCATTGCCCGCTCCGCCCGACGCGATCACCGGAATCTGCACCGCCTGCGACACCCTCCGCGTCAGCTCGCAGTCAAAGCCGTCGCGGGTCCCGTCGCAATCCATTGACGTCAATAGAATCTCCCCCGCGCCGCGCTGCTCGGCCTCTCGCGCCCACTCTATGACGCGCCTGCCAGTCGGCTTGCGCCCGCCCGACACATACACCTCCGCCTCGCCCACAGGGTCAGCAGCACCCTGCGCCCTGCGCGCATCGATCGCCACGATCACCGCCTGCGCGCCAAAACTCGCCCCAATCTCTCCGATCAGCTCCGGCCTTGCTATCGCCGCCGAATTAATCGACACCTTATCCGCCCCCGCATCAAAGACCGCCGCAGCCTCTTCCGCCGAGCGAATCCCTCCGCCCACCGTGAACGGCACAAACAGATTCGCCGCCGTGCGCTTCACCGTATCGAGCAGCGTGCCGCGCCCCTCATGCGTCGCCGTAATATCCAGCAGCACAATCTCATCCGCACCCGCCGCCGCATGCCGATGCGCCAGCTCCGCCGGATCGCCCGCGTCAACAATGTCGACAAACTGCACACCCTTCACCACGCGCCCCGCGCGCACGTCCAGGCAGGCGATGATGCGTTTTGTAAGCACTCACAACTCCAGGAAATTCTTTAGCACCCGCAGTCCAGTCTCCGCGGACTTCTCCGGATGAAACTGCACGCCCATCACATTCGCTCGCTCGACCGCCGCCGTGAACGGCCCGCCGTAGTTCGTCGTCGCAGCCGTATCCGCAGAAACAGGCGCGCGCCACGAGTGCGTGTAGTACACAAAGCTCCCCGGCGCGATCCCTCGCAGCAGGCGCGAGTCCTGTCGAATATCCTCCAGCGAGTTCCACCCCACATGCGGCGACTTCAACTCCTCAGCAGTCTCTTTAGCGCCAACTCGCTTAATTTCTATCGCCGGAAACCGTTCACACGCGCCCGCAAAATGGCACAGCCCCTCGGTCGCTTCCGCCTCCGTAGATCCCTCATAAAGCCACTGCAGACCAACGCAAATGCCCAGGAATGGCGCGCCTTTCACGATCGCCTCACGCGTCGCCTCGGTCAACAGCAGATCGTGCAGCAACTGCGTCGCCTGAAAATGCCCGACACCCGGCAGCACAATCTTGTCAGCGCGCAGCACATCCTTCGGCGACTGCGTCACGACGATGTCATTCGCGTCCAGGTACCGTAGCGCCTTCACTACAC
Source organism: Acidobacteriaceae bacterium (assembly GCA_036500785.1). GTDB lineage: Bacteria > Acidobacteriota > Terriglobia > Terriglobales > Acidobacteriaceae > Granulicella. Next base: position 6,607 of record DASYBN010000054.1, on the reverse strand, counting down.
TCGTGAGATTCCCCGCCTTGTAGTCGATGACCGCGATCATCGCCGCGCTCGCTTCGCATCCACGCGCGGCCAATACTGAAACTCATCCTCGTACAGCTCACCGGACAGATCCGCGACGCGCGTCGTGAGCCGCGCCTGCGCATCCGCAATCGCCTTGTTGTAGATTGCCGGCCCGATCTCCTCGAGGAAGAAATTCAACAGCAGACCCGCCGGCAATTCACCAATCTCCTCCGGCATGTTGCGCTCGAAGTACCGCTGGATCGACGCGACGGCCTCCGCACGCGCCTGCTTTGAAAGCTCGATGCTCATAGCAGCCCCTTCGTGCTCGGCAGCAGGTCACGCATCCGCTCATCGCGCGAGCATGCCCCGCGCATCGCGCGCGCAAATGCCTTGAAGATCGCCTCGATCTTGTGATGATTCGATCGCCCGTACATCGTCTTCACGTGCACATTGGCCTTCGATCCCCGCGCAAACCCATCGAAGAAATCCGTCACCAGCTCGCTCTGCAGATCACCCACCACGGGCACGTTCACCTGATCGTCCACAACACACGCGACCCGGCCCGATAGATCAACCGAGCAGACCGCAAGCGTCTCATCCATCGGCATCACAAAATATCCCGCACGCAGAATGCCTCGCTTATCACCCAGCGCGTCAGCGAATGCCTCGCCGAGCGCAATTCCGACGTCCTCCACCGTGTGGTGCTGGTCCACATCCAGATCGCCGGCGCACTTCAGCTCGAGATCAAATCCACCGTGACGCGCAAAGCTCTCCAGCATGTGATCAAAGAAGCGAATCCCCGTCGACACGCCGTACTGCCCCGTTCCATCCACGTTGAGCCGCAGCGAAATCCTCGTCTCGAGCGTGTTGCGCTCAACGACAGCTACGCGCGCGCCTGCAGCAGGCGCATTCTTTGTTCCGATCTCTTCGAAGATATCGCTCATCGTCGTTCCTTCTTTCGCTCTCTATCTTCCTCGCGCCCGCCGTGCTGCCAGCGTGCGGCTTGCGATATACGTGAAAAGCGCCGCGAAGAGCAGAATCCACACCACCACAAATGGCGCAAGGTAACGCGTGTGCTGCAGCTGCTCCACGCCGAATAACCCGATGATCCCCAGCAGCGGGATCAGCGGTGCAATCACGAGAGCCTGGCTGCGTCGTGGCATGCTATTCGAACTCGCGCTCCCCGGCCGACGTCGCGACCGCATGCCGCGACTCCGCAGGCTTCCACTGCATCTCTGCAATCACCGTGCGCAGCGCCGCGATACCGCGCGTGACGTGCTCTTCCACGCCGATCGTAAAGCGAACGTATCCATCGCATCCAGGATCCGTCGAACGATCCCGCAGCAGCACGCCATGCTCGCGCATCCGCGTGCACAACTCCTTGTGGCGCGGACCGATGTCCATCAGCACGAAGTTCGCCGCCGAAGGCCACGTCCGAATACCGAGTTCGCGCAGCGCCTCCATGACGCGCTCACGTCCCTGATGCACCTCGGTGATGTACCAGTCGAGATATTCAGTGTCGGCGAGCGCCTCCGGCAGAACAGCCAGCGCAACGCCGTTGACGTTATACGGCGAGCTGACCTTGCGCAGAAAACCGAGCAGCCGCGCATTGCCGAACAGCGCACCAATGCGCAGGTTCGCCAATCCATAGGCCTTCGAAAAGGTGCGCGCGACAATGAGGTTCGGCACGCTTGCGATGTCCGGCAGAACCGTATCGCCATAAAAGTGGAAGTACGCCTCATCAACCATCAGCACCGCATGGGGCGCCGCGGCGGCAAGCGCAAGCAGGTGCTCGCGGCTGACCGTCGCGCCAGTCGGATTGTTCGGCGAGGCAACGATGATCAGCTTCGTGCGCGGCGTAATCGCAGCGAGGAACCGCTCGAACGGAAACTCCAGCGAATCATCTGTCTGAACCTTCACGAGACCCGCGGTCATCATGCCGATGCAGACGTCGTACATGAAGAATGTCGGTGTGCAGATGAGCGCTTCATCACCCTCCTCGAGAAACGTGCAGGCCATCAGGTGAATCGCCTCATCGACGCCGTTGGTGAGGATGACCTCATCCGGCTGCATGCCGAGATGCTGCGCGACGATGCGCTCGACCGGTTGGCGCTCCGGATAAATCGTCAGGCGCTCAGCGGTAATCTGCTGCAGCTTCGCAAACACCCGCGGCGAGGGCGCGAAGGTGTTCTCGTTGAAGTCGAGGCGCAGGGCGTCGCGACCGGCGAGCGGCGGGTGGTACTCCGGCATCGCGAGCACACGCGCACGCGGCTGCGGCACAGTTGCGGGGTTTTCGTCGACTTCATTCGCGAGCATCGTTGTCTTATTCACTCTTCACTCTTCACAATTCAACAATTTCACTGGCGGTCGCGCATTCGCACGCGCACGCTCTCGGCGTGAGCCTTCAGGCCTTCAGCTTCAGCGAGCGCGATGGTGTGGGGCCCGACCTCGCGAAGCGCCTCGCGAGTGTACTGCTGCACCGTGATGACCTTCACAAAATCCAGCACGCTGAGGCCGCCGCGAATGCGTCCATTGCGGCCGGTGGGCAACACGTGGTTCGGCCCCGAGATGTAATCCCCCATCGACTGCGGCGTGTGGTTCCCGACGAAAACCGATCCTGCATTTTTCACCCAGCGCAGGTCCGCGCCCGCGTCGATCGTAAGGTGCTCGGGCGCGAGCCGGTTGGTGAGCGCGTGCGCTTCATCCGTATTCGCCGTGATGAACGCGACGGCGTTCGCGCTGAGCGACTGCTGCGCAATCGGATTTTCCTCCGCGAGGCGCTTGGCCTCGAGCACAACCTCTTCCGCAAGCTGCGGCTGCGAAGTGATGAAGATCGCGAGCGCCTCAGGATCGTGCTCGGCTTGCGCGACGAGGTCGGCTGCAATGCCGTTCGCATCGCCGGCTTCGCTGGTCACGACGATCTCCGTCGGGCCTGCCGGCATATCGATGCCGGTCTCGGCCGAGACAATCGCCTTCGCGGCCGTGACGTATAAGTTGCCGGGGCCAACGATCTTGTCTACACGCTCGATAGTCTCCGTTCCATACGCAAGAGCGGCAATCGCCTGCGCTCCGCCAACGCGATAGAACTCCGTCACGCCGCAGAGATACGCGGCGGCAAGCGTCTCCTGCGCGGGCTTCGGCGAGCAGACGACGATGCGCTCCACACCCGCGACCTGCGCCGGCGTTACCGTCATCAACAATGTGGACGGCAGCGGATAACGTCCGCCAGGAACGTAGCAGCCCACAGAGCCAAGCGGACGCACGATTTGCCCGACCTCCATCCCGTCCGTCGGTCGAAAGCTCCACGCATGCGGCAGCTGGCGCTCCGCGAACGCGCGGATATTGGCCTGTGCGAGCCGCATCGCTGCGCGCAGCTCTTCCGACGTCGACTCCCACGCACGCTGCATCTCCTGCTTGGAGACGAGCAGCGGTGTGTCTTCAGCAAGACCATCAAACCGCGCGGCGTACTCGCGAAGTGCAGCATCGCCGCGTTCACGGACAGCAGCGAGAATCTCGCGCACCGTCGCGTCCACCTTGGCCGTGTTCGTCGCGCCGCGCGTCTCGAGCTGGCGAATCATAGCCTCGGTGGCCTTCGCCTTCTCGCCGAATGTCTTGAGGATCTTCAATGCACTTCCTTATTGCTGGAACACTAACGGCGCGGGCGAATGCTGGACTGCGGCGGTTGATAGCCCGAAGGCGGAGTCGGAACGCCGCGTCCCGGCTTGCGCATCTGCTGCTGCATCACGCGACGCTCGAGCCGCGATCCGGTCGCGACGGCGCGCTTGGCGGACTCTTCGCTCGCCGGGTAGACGCGCTTCGGGTTCTTCGGATCGATGACGACAGGCACGCGCATCCCGGGGCTCATGTTCTGGCCGGGCTGCACGCGCGTCTTCAGCACAACCTCGCGCGACTCCGTCTTTCCGGGCTCCTGAATCCGCAGCGTGATCTTCTCAACATCCGGCTGCGGCTTGCCAAAGAACTTGATCGGCTCGGACGAGAGGAAGGTGGCGTAAACCACGACACCTTCTTTGTCGGCGATCTTCTGCCGGCGCCGTTCGAGAAAGAACATGATCAGCCTCCACGCGATGAAGGCGACACAGAGCGCGATAAGAATAATGCTGGAGATTTTCATGGTGCGGACTCCGGTTATAAAAACGACTTGCTACAGAACAACCTTGCTAAGCGGGTATTCGACGATGCCCGTGCCGCCGGCCGCCTTGAGCCGCGGCACGACGTCGCGGACAACCGACTGCTCGAGAATGGTGTTCACGGCGACCCAGTTCTCGTCGCGCAGATGCGACACCGTGGGCGAGTTGAGCGCGGGCAGCACATTCAGCACGGCGTCGAGATTACGCTTCTCGACGTTGAGCATAAGCCCAACCTGGTTCTGCGCGGCCATGGCGCCGTTCAACATCAGCGCAAGCGTCTCAATCTTCGACCGCTTCCAGGGATCAGCCCAGGCGCTCTTGTTGGCGATCAGCTGCGTCTCCGACTCCATAAGAGTTTCGATGATGCGCAGTCGGTTCGCGCGCAGCGAGCTTCCGGTCTCGGTCACCTCAACGATCGCGTCAGCGAGCATCGGCGGCTTCACTTCCGTCGCGCCCCAGGAGAACTCGACGGTGACGGGGATGTTGCGCTCGGCGAAGTAGCGCCGGGTGAACTCGACGAGCTCGGTTGCAATCGTCTTGCCCGCAAGATCTTCTGGCTTCTGAAACGGCGAGTCTTCGGGCACCGCGAGCACCCAGCGAACGGCGGTGCGGCTGGCCTTGGAGTAGGTGAGCGAGCTGACGCGCTCGACGTCGGACTGGTTCTCAAGCACCCAATCATTCCCGGTGAGACCGGCGTCCAGCGCGCCGTGCTCGACGTAGCGCGCCATCTCCTGCGCGCGCACCAGCATGCACTCGATCTCCTGGTCGTCGATCGACGGGAAGTAGCTGCGGCCGCTCGCATAGATGTTCCAGCCCGCGCGGCCGAAGAGCGCGATCGTGGCATCCTGCAGGCTGCCTTTGGGGATTCCGAGCTTGAGCTTCTTACCGGTCACTTCGTCTCCAGCGCTATCGGTTTTGTGAAGCAGCTTACAGTGCCTTCGTGGCAGACAAGACCGTCCCCTTCGACCTCGACGCGGAATAGCAGCGCGTCGTTATCGCAGTCCGCAGAAGCAGAGACGACGCGCAGCCTGTTGCCGCTCGTCTCGCCTTTCATCCACAGCTTGCTGCGCGTCCGCGACCAGAAGGTGACGAAGCCCGACTCGAGCGTCTTCTGATAACTGAGCTCGTTAAGGAAGCCGAGCATGAGGACCTCGCCGCTCCGAGCGTCCTGGACAATGCCGGCAATAAGGCCTCCGGATTTGTCGAAATCGAGCGTCGGTTGCGGTTGCGTCTGCATCGGGGTGGTCATGATGTCCTTTATTGATTGTGAGGGAGTTGGCGCCCGCGCAGCAAAAAGCCCGCTCGCGGAGCGCGGTGGCGGGCTGGGTCCGAATCCTGTTGTGGGAGCTAGATCGCCACGTCAAGGACAGCCGCCGCCGCGCGATGCGCGTGAGCGTGGTGTCCGTGATGATGGCGGTGAAGGCTCATCGATTCTTAGGCTAAGGACGAAGCTCCCGGATGTCAAACAGGAGCCCGCCTTCTCACCCTCTTCTGATGGGACTGGAAAAGCGTGGCGGGTCTTTGGCCCGGCGAAAGCCGCCGCCGCGGGAGGGCGGCACGAACTGCATCTCTCTGAGAAGGGGGCACAACGCCCGAGGAGATTTCAGGATGACGGATTATCGCGTTCAGGCAGGCGAGTCACAGGAAGATCAGGTTACGTCGGCAATCGAGAAGTACACATCCAAGGCGCCGTCCAGCACATTTCTGGCGCTGGCAATCGCAGCGATCGGCGCGTCGGTGGCCTGCCAGGCGTTCCGCAAGGAACACGCGTCGCTGTTTGTGGGGCAGTGGGTCGCGCCGTTTCTGCTGCTGGGAATCTACAACAAGATGGTGAAGCAGCATGGGTCGGACGCGACGACGCGCCGGCCGACTAGAAGCCGCGCGAGTCAGTCATCTGACGAGAGCTAGAGCACCGCAAAATTCGACCCCAGTTTGATCTACTCGATAGGCGAGAAGGTGAGGTCGTTGTTTTCCGCGATGGAGACCTGGCCGGTGCCGATGTTGTAGATCCAGCCGGAGAGGGTGAGGTCGCCAGTCGTCACCGCCGTCGCGACGGCGGGGTGCGTGCGGAGGTGTTGCAACTGGAGGAGGACGTTCTGCTCGGTGAGGACGTCGATGAGCGGGCGCTCGTGATGAGCTTCGATCTCATGCTCACGAAGTGTGCTGGCGACGGCAAGCGCAGTCTGGGCGTTCTTCAGCCAATTGCGCACGCTGGGCATCTTGGCGGTTGACGCGGGATCGAGCAGAGCTTTCATCGCGCCGCAGTCGCTGTGCCCACAGATGACAACGTGACGCACCCCAAGCGCAGAGACGGCAAACTCGATGACGGCGGACACGCCGCCGAGCATCTCGCCATACGCCGGGACCATGTTGCCGATATTTCGCGTGACAAAAACCTCGCCCGGACCTGTCGAGGTCAGCGCATTGGGGTCGATGCGCGAGTCGGCGCACGTAACGAA
>DASYBN010000053.1:0-2324 GCA_036500785.1 Acidobacteriaceae bacterium | reverse complement strand
GACGTGTCGCGCGTTGTCGGCGAGTTCGCAAACGATCCAGATCCGGACACTCGGGGCAACCGCATCGAACCGGAGCAATCTTCGCCTCAGCAGGAGCGTGGTCAGGCAAATGGGTCGCGCGTGCTTCCGCATCTTGACCCGAAGCATGTGTACACGCAGGTGCCGGCGATTGCCGGTGCAAGTGATCGCGGCATGCTCGATCTGCTCGGCGTAACGGCGGATGGACGGCTCGCCGTGCTGGAGCTGAAGGCGCAGGACGACCTGCACTTTGCGCTGCAGGGACTCGACTACTGGATTCGCGTGCGGCATCATCATCGCGAGACGGCTGATCCCGTGAGCGGCCTCGGCGAGTTCCAACGGCATGGGTATTTTCGCGGCGTGGAGCTTTCGCCTCTGCAGCCGCGGCTGTATCTTGTGGCGCCGGCACTGCATATTCATCCAGCAACGGAGACGGTTCTGCGCTATCTGTCGCCGGCTGTGGAGTGGCAGCTTCTGGCGCTTGATGAGCGCTGGCGCCAGCAGATTCGCGTGGTGTGGCGCAAGGGCGGCGGCAGACGCTGATCTAAAACGAACATTCGTGAAGCCTTTTGCGGCGGACGAAATTCCTCTGCGTCCTCCACCGTGTCGCGCGCATCAGAATCGGGGAATAGAGGAGATTCGCGATGGCAACTGCAACTGAGACCACAGCTACCTTCCGCCTCGGCGGCGATATGGAAATTCATCGCCTTGGCTTTGGCGCGATGCGCATCACCGGCAAAGGCATCTGGGGCGAGCCGGAGAATCGCGAAGAGGCCAAGCGCGTTCTGCGGCGTGCGGTCGAGCTCGGTGTGGACTTCATCGACACCGCCGATTCGTATGGGCCGGATGTGAGCGAAGAGCTTATCGGAGAGACGCTTGCGCCGTATAAGCAGGGTCTGGTGATCGCGACCAAGGCCGGCCTCCTGCGCACCGGTCCGGACCAGTGGATTCCGCTGGGCCGTGCGGAGTACATCATCCAGCAGGTGGAGATGAGTCTGCGCCACCTTAAGCTGGAGCGGCTCGACCTCTGGCAGCTGCATCGCATCGATCCGAAGACGCCGGTTGAGGAGTCGCTCGGTGCAGCCAGGAAGCTGCAGCAACAGGGAAAGATTCGCCACATTGGATTGAGTGAGGTGTCGGTTGCGGAGATCGAACAGGCGCGAAAGATCGTCGAGGTCGTGAGCGTCCAGAACGAGTACAACCTCACCACGCGCAAGAGCGAGGATGTGCTCGACTACTGCGAGAAGCACAATTTGGGCTTTATTCCCTGGTTCCCAGTGGCTGCGGGCAAGCTCGCCGAGCCCGGCGGAAAGCTCGATCAGCTTGCGAAGAAACACGGCGCAACGGTAGCGCAGCTTTCCATCGCGTGGCTGCTGCATCGCTCGCGGGTGATGCTGCCGATTCCGGGCACGAGCTCAGTCGCGCATCTGGAGGAGAACCTAAAGTCCGCCGATCTGCAGCTCAGCGAGAGCGATTGGCGTGAGGTTGAGAGCGCCGTGAAGCAGTAGCGGCGCGAGTACTCAGCCCATCCATGCGGGAGCCGCGTTGAGCTCTTCTGCGGTCTCCGTAGGGTCGATGTCGTTCGCGTGTTCAGCGCGGGCGGTGAAGAAGGCGTCGATCTTCTCCATCACCTCGACGCCGCGCTTGGATTCGAAGATCTCGCGGCGCAGCGCAGCGCCGCCCGGCACGCCGTGCGTGAACCAGCTCGCGAACTGCTTCATCTTGCCGATTGCATCGCGTTGCGCGCTCTCGTGATCGCGCTTCTGGCGCTTGGCTTCATCGCTGATCGCAGGCGCGGCGACCTCGGGGTGCTCGGCAATCTCGTGCAGCAGACGCTCGAAGTAGTCGCGGATCATGCGATAGCGATCCATCTCCGTCGGCTTGTCATAGGTGCCGGTTCCTGTGGCGCGCTTGGTCGCGGTGTACTGTGCGATTTGGCGGAAGATCCATGGATTCGCGGGCGCCGCGCGCCCGATCATCACGGCGTCGCAGCGTGTGGCGTGGATCATTGCGACGGCATCTTCAGGCGTGCGGATGTCGCCGTTGCCGATCACCGGAATCTTGACTGCGTCTTTTACGGCGGCGATCCACTCCCAACGTGCCTCGCCGGAGTAGCCCTGCTCGCGTGTGCGGGCGTGCAGCGCAACGGCGTTGAGGCCGCAGTCCTCGGCCATCTTCGCGAGCTCGACGCAGACGATGTTCGAGTCGTTCCATCCCATGCGGAACTTGACGGTGAAGGGAATGGTCACGGCGGCCCGAACGCGCTCGAAGATGCGCTGAATCGCGGGCAGATCGCGGAGGAGGCC
>DASYBN010000052.1:0-4811 GCA_036500785.1 Acidobacteriaceae bacterium | reverse complement strand
ATTGCACCAAAGCTGATGCAATCGTGAAAGGCACGTTATGAAACCTATCGTCCGTCTACCGTTGGCCATGTTGGTTACAGCCGCGGTTGTCAGCCTCGGAGTGGTAGGCGTCCATGCGTCCACAGAGTGCGTTCGCTTCATTCAGAAGAAGGTTCGTCATCACCGGGTCAGTGCTGAAACCGCGGCGCGCTGGGCAGCGTGGGACAAGGCTCATCCGAACTGGCACCCAAAGACTCCGAAGGAGGCGCTGGCTCAGCTGGACTTCGCCTGCACCGTGCCTGTGATCCAGCAACCGGTCGACGGCCAGCTTCCACCGATCGAAATCGGCACCTTCGCGTTTCCGATGGACATGTTGCCGCCTCCGGCGCCGCCTACCATCGTTGCGGACAACCAGCCTCCGCCGACTCCGTTCGCCGATACGCCGACGCAGAGCATTATCAGTCCGCCGATCTACACGCCGGTGTACCCCATGGAGTGGGGCTTGTCGATCCCGCCGGAACACGTCAAGAAATCCACCCCTCCGCCCTCCGGAGGAGGAACGGGCCCCGGAGGAGGAACGAAGACGACGCCCCCGCCGGTTGTGCCCGAGCCGTCCACATGGATCCTCCTGGCCACTGCTGTGTTCGCGATGGGAGGCATGGCGTATCGCCGGCCGGTTACCGCCGAAGCAATAGCCCGGCGCTAACCTCTCTCCGCACCTGAACTGTTTTCTCTGAACGCTGCGCTGCTCAAACGGGCGCGGCGTTCAGCCGTTAATCGCGACGCTGCGCCTCCCGAAAGTCGTTCGCTGGCCACTACGGCGCGTGGTGCTCTGTCGCAAATACGTGCGCCCCGGCCGATCCACACAACCGCGCTGCGAGGTATATACTCAAACTACGACAGCAATGGTCGTATATCTGGGGAGGGGAACACTCATGGCGCTCAGCGATCTGCGGGTGGGACAATCGGCGATCGTCGAAGCGCTGGAGCTGCCGGAGAGGGTCTCGGACCATCTGGCGCACCTCGGTTTTCTTCCTGGCGCGAACGTCGAGGTCCTGCGCCGCGCGCCGGCGGGTGATCCCACGGTGTATCGGATCGATGGCGTCGAGGTTGCGCTCCGCCGCGAGACCGCTCGTTACATCACGCTCGAAGGCGGGCAGGAAACGGCCCTGGGCCAACCGGGAACAGCCCTGAGCCAACCGGAAACAGCCCTGAGCGGGAAGAAGTAGCCGAATGGACTGCTGCACCCCCACCTCTTCGACCGCCGTCGCCGAACCGCCTGCTGCCGTAGCCGCGCCTCAATTGCCCGGCAAGCCGCGCACCGGCCGGATCCGCACCATCGCTCTGATCGGTCCGCCCAACTGCGGTAAGTCCACGCTCTTCAACCGGCTCACCGGCATGCGCCAGAAGGTGGCGAACTACCCCGGCGTCACGGTGGAGCACCACTCCGGCAGAATGAAGAGCTTTGGCCGGCCTGACCTCACGCTGATCGATCTGCCGGGCATCTACTCGCTCGCGACGTACTCCGAGGATGCGCGCGTGGCCGTCGACGTCCTCAAGGGCAACATGCAGGGCGTGCCGGCGCCCGACGCTGTGCTGCTGGTGCTGGACTGCATGCACCTCAATCGCCAGCTGATGCTCGCCGCGCCGATTCTCTCGCTTGGCCTGCCCACGCTTGTGTTGCTCAACATGGCAGACCTGCTCGAGGAGCGCGGCGGCAAGATCGACCCGCTGGCGCTGGCGCACGAGCTCGGCCACCCTGTGGCGCTCATCAGCGCGGCCAAGGGCACGGGGATGGACCGCATCCGCGACTTCCTCGATCAGTTCGGCGAGTTCGCGCTCACGCGTCCCGGCTCCGCGCGCCTGCCCATCCTTCAGAGCCCCGTCTCGTGCCGCACGTGGGCGACGCAGGTCAGCTCGCGCTCGAACTTTGCTGCGCCCGACTCACCGCTGTGGACACGCCGCCTGGATGCCGTGCTGCTGCACCGGATCTGGGGGCCGATGATCTTTCTCGTCGTGGTCATCGCGGTCTTTCAGGTCGTCTTCTCGATCGGCCAGCCGCTCTCGGACGGGCTCGGAGACGTGCTCACCCGTGCCGGCGCGGCGGTTGCGCATCTGCTTCCTGACAACTGGATTCGCGCTCTGCTGCAGGAAGGCCTGTGGAACGGCGTGCAGTCGGTGCTCGTCTTCCTTCCGCAGATTCTTCTGCTGTTCCTGTTCATCGGTGTGCTGGAAGACTCGGGCTATCTTGCTCGCGCCGCGCTCATCGCCGACCGCGTGATGCGCGCGATCGGCCTCAACGGCAAGGCATTTATTCCGCTGCTCTCGGCCTACGCCTGCGCCGTGCCCGCCATCATGGCCACGCGCACCATCGAGAACAAGCGCGAGCGCCTCGCGACCATCCTCATCGCTCCGTTCATGACCTGCTCGGCGCGGCTTCCGGTCTACACGCTGATCATCGCGGCGTTCGTTCCGGATCGCCACATCATCGGCCATCTCGTCGGTCTGCGCGCCTCGGTGATGCTTGGGCTTTACGTGCTCGGATTTCTGGCTGCGCTGTTCACGGCAAAGCTGCTCAACTCGCGCGTCATGAAGGCGTCCTCCGCGCCGTTCGTGCTGGAGCTGCCGCAGTACCGCTGGCCGACGGTGCGCTCGCTTGCGCTCCGTCTTTATGACCGCGGCAAGCTCTTCGTCAAGAAGGCCGGCACCATCATCCTCGCCTGCACCTTTGTCGTCTGGCTGCTCAGCGTTCTTCCGGTTCACGGCCGCCAGTTCTCCGACCTCTCGACGAGCATCATCGGCCACATCGGCCACTTCATCGCTCCCGTCATTCACCCGCTCGGCTTCGACTGGAAGATCGGCATCGGCCTGCTCAGTTCGATTGTGGCGCGCGAGGTGATCGTCGGCACGCTCGGCACGCTCTATGGCGTCGATCCCGCAACTCACGCGGCCAGCCTGCAGACGGCGCTGCATCACGATCTCTCCATTGGCGGGGCGCTTGCGCTGGTCGTCTTTTTTGCATTCGCGATGCAATGCACGTCTACAATCGCCGTTGTTCGTCGCGAGACGAACAGCTGGAAGTGGCCCGCCCTTCAGTTCGCCTACATGAGCTGCGCTGCGTATATCGGCGCGCTGATCACGAACCAACTCTTCCTTCACTTCTTCTAGAATCGGGAAGTCACGAGTCGCGACTTCCTCCGTTCCGCTGTCCTGTCACCACCCAGCGAGGCTCCCATGTTCAACGTCGACGAACTCCGGCAGTTTCCCCTGATGTCCTGTCTGCCCCAGCCCCAGCTGGAGCGTGTGGCGCGCGGCGCCGCGGACCTCCATCTCAACGCGGGCGAGTGGCTGATCCGCGAAGGCGAGGAGCCGTGGTTCTTCATGCTCGTCGAGGGCTCGCTCGAGATGCTCAAATTTCTCTCCGGCCGCGACCTGATCGTCGGCAACTATAAGGCCGGCGAATTTTTCGGCGAGGTTCCGCTACTTCTTGGCGCCACCGCGTTCGTCTCGCTGCGCGCCAAAGAACCCGCGCGCGTCATGAAGCTCGACCGCGTGATGTTCAAGGAACTGCTCGACAGCTCCAAGGACTGCCGCGCTCTCGTCATGGAGACCATGACGAACCGGCTCACGCGCATCCAGGACCGAATGGTCGATGTTCCCGCCGCGCGCGTGCTCGTCGTGGGCTCCCAGTACGACACCGACTGCCGCGACATTCGCAGCTTCCTTTCGGTCAACCGCATTCCGTACGAGTGGGTCGACCGCGAACGCGAGCCGGAGCGCATCCCCTCCTGCATGCCGCGCGAGCACAACGGGCCGTCAGTTGTGGTCGACCACGCGTTCTGCGTCGGCCAGCCGCCGACGGTTCGCAAGGTCGCTGCCGCGCTTGGTTACCGCACAGAGCCGCGCAGTGATGGCTACGATGTGACGATCGTCGGCGCCGGTCCGGCGGGTCTCGCGGCCGCGGTGTACGGCGCGTCCGAGGGCCTCAAGGTTCTGCTCGTCGAACGCGGCGCTGTCGGCGGACAGGCAGGCACATCATCGCGCATTGAAAACTATCTCGGCTTTCCAGGCGGCATCTCGGGCGACGAGCTCTCCGAACGCGCCCTGCGCCAGGCCGAGCGCTTTGGCAGCGAGATCGTCCTCACCCGCGAGGTTGAAAACCTTGAGCCCATCGAAGGCGGCTGGTGCGTCGAGCTCGATGGCGGCCAGCGCGTCAGCACACGGTCCGTCATTCTCGCCACGGGTGTCGATTGGCGGCGTCTCGATGCCGATGGCGTCGACCGTCTGCTGGGCCGCGGCGTTTATTACGGCGCCTCGCGCATGGAGGCGACCAATGTTGTCGGCAAGGACATCTTCATCGTCGGCGGCGGCAACTCCGCCGGCCAGGCCGCGATGTTCTTCTCCGCGTACGCCAACAGTGTGACCGTGCTTGTGCGCGGCGCCGGCCTCAAGCTCACGATGTCGCAGTACCTCATCGAGCAGATCAAGGCGCGCAACAACATCAGGGTCGAGCCATACACGCAGGTCGTTTCGGTCGACGGCGACAACACGCTCCAGAGCATCACCACCGTCACCGAGGGACAGGCTCCGCGCACCCGCCCTGCCGATGCCTTCTTCATCCTGATCGGCGCCAACGCGCAGACCGGATGGTTGCCGCCGGAGGTCATGCGCGACGAGATTGGATACGTGTGCACCGGCCGCGACCTGCCCAACTGGGGCGACACGGACGTCAATCCGTTTCCGCTCGAAACAAATCTGCCGGGCCTGTTCTGCGTCGGCGATGTGCGCCACTCCTCGATCAAACGCGTATCAAGCGGCGTCGGGGAGGGAAG
>DASYBN010000051.1:0-13037 GCA_036500785.1 Acidobacteriaceae bacterium | reverse complement strand
CGCATCGCCGATCTCGAGCAGCGCATGACCACCGCAAACGATGATCTCGCCAACGCGCGCGGACAGCTGGAGACGCTGGCGTTCGAGCGCGAGCAGCATCGCAGCTTTTTAGAGAACGCGACGGCCGAGGCTTCGGGCTCTCGCGAGGCCGCGCAGGCCAAGCAGGCGCAGGCGCATGAGGCCACGCGCAACGTGCTGACGGCCGAAGCCACCGCGGAGAATCAGCGGCGCTCCGCCATGCAGTCCATGCAGCGCGCGGCGCAGGCGAACAACGAGATCGCGCAGGCTGAGGCGGCGCTACAGGGCTTGGAGCGCGAGAACGAGAGGCTGGCGGCAGAGTCCGAGACCGCGCGCGGTGAGCTCGAAGCACTCGGGGCGCAACGCGGGCAGGTTGCGCTGACATTCGAGAGTGTTACGGAGCGGCTGAAGCGGCTGGAGGCGGAGATTGTCGATCTGCGCCAGACGCTTCAGCAGAAGCGCGAGGCCGAGGTGCAGTCGCGTCGCCGCGGCGATGAGTTGCGCGCCGAGATGGCAACGCTGATGGGCCGGCGCAGCTCGCTTGAAGCGTTGATCCGCGAGCACAGCTACTCGACCGACACGGTTCGCAATCTTTTCCGCGCGAACGCGCAGCGGCAGCAGGCAGGCGGGATCGCGCCGGTGGGAACACTGGCCGACTTCCTCGAGGTCGAAGGCCAGTACGAGAGCGTCGTCGACGAGTTCCTGCGCGACGAGCTGAACTACATCGTCGTCAAGAGCTGGGACGCAGCCGACGAGGGCATGCGCATGCTGCACTCCGATGTCGCCGGCCGCGCGACCTTCCTCGTGCACCCCAACGATGCGCAGGCATCCTTCCCCTTCGCCGAGGGCATGCAGAGCGCCACGCACACCACCCGTGGCATCGTCCCGCTGAAGGATTGCATCCGCGTGCTCGATGGCTTCGGCAAATCGCTGGAAGTCATTCTGCCCAAGCTGCGCGAGGGCTTCGTCGCTCCCGATTCGGAGACCGCGCGCTCGCTCGCGCTCTCCAATCCGCAGTCGTTCTTCCTTTCGCCTAACGGCGAGACCTTCCATAACGTCACGGTCACCGGCGGACGCGCGCGTGAGCAGGGACCGCTCGCGCTGAAGCGCGACCTCGCGGAGGTGCAGTCGAAGTTGTCGGCGATTGAGGCGGAGCTCTCGCAGAACGAGCTCGCGACGGCTGCCCTGACGCGTGAGATTGCCGAACTGACCGCCACGCTCGACGCCAAGAACAATGAGCGGCGCGATGCCGAGCGCGAAAGCGCGAACTCCGGCGCTGCGCTGCGCCAAATGGAATCGGAAGCTGCGCGCATCGAGCGTCGCCTGCAGGAGTGGCAGCTTGCCATGGGCCGCAACGGCGACCAGCGCCAGGCGCGGCAGGACCTCATCGCACGCAAGCGGGAGGAAGCCGAGCGGTTCGACTTCGAGCGCGCGAACATTGAGCGCCAGGTGGCCGATCTCACCGAGCGGATCGCCTCCATGCGGGCCAGCCGCGAGGAGTTGCAGGCCGAGGCTTCCGCAGCGAACGCCGCGCTGGCGGGACTCGAGGAGCGCCGCCGCAACGCCAACGCGAACTTCGACCAGACGAATCGCTTGTACGAGTCGCAGTCGCAGCGGATCGCGCAGCTTGAGCAACAGCTCGCGAACGCCGCCACTGAGAAGCTGCGCCGCGAGGAGGAGAACGCGACCCTGGCGCAGCAGCAGACAGAGCTCGCCGAGATGCGCGCTCAGGCGATCGCCGAGGGCGAGACGCTCTCGGCCGAAGCATCTGCCCTGCGCGCGCAGATCACCGAGATGGACGGCAGGCTGCGCACTCTGCGCCATGAAACCGAGGCGCTGCGCGAGCAGCGTGCGGGACTCTCGGCGCGTGCCGCGAAGCTGAGCTCGGACCTCGAGCATCTCGAAGCCACCTGCATCGCCGATCTCTCCATCGAGGCTGCCGCACTGCGCGCCGACGCAACCATCGCGCATCTGGAAGGCGAAGCCCTCGCCGCCGAAGACGAGGCCGCGCGTGGGCTGAAGCAGAAGCTCGAGGCGATGGGCCCGGTCAACATGATGGCGCTCGAGGAGTACAACGAGACCGCCGAGCGGCACGGCTTCCTGGAGTCGCAGCGCAAGGACCTGTTCGACTCCATCGAGAACACGCAGGCTTCCATCAAGGAGATCGACGAGGTGTCGCGCGTGAAGTTCGACGAGGCCTTCAAGGTTATCAACGAGAACTTCTCGCAGACGTTCACGAAGCTCTTCGGCGGTGGTCAGGCCTTCATGCGCCTCACCGATCCTGAAGCAGAAAACAGCGACCAGAGCGGCATCGACATCATCGCGTCGCCGCCGGGCAAGAAGCTGCAGAACGTGCTGCTGCTCTCGGGTGGCGAGAAGGCCCTCACTGCCCTCTCGCTACTGGTCGGCATCTTCCAGTTCCAGCCGGCACCGTTCTGCGTGCTGGACGAAGTTGACGCGCCGCTGGATGAGACGAACGTCGCTCGCTTCGCGCGGCTGATCGCCGAGATGAGCGAGAACACGCAGTTTGTCGTGATCACGCACTCCAAGCGCACGATGGAGCAGGCGGACGTGATGTACGGCGTGACCATGCAGGAGCCCGGCGTCTCGAAAATCGTCTCGGTATCACTCGGCGGACGCTCCCAGGGCAAGGAGTCGCGCAAGGCACTGCAAGCGGCCTAGCCATGAATCCCGAACTTGTCGTATCGCGGCTTTATCACGATGTGGATATCATCGAGGTGGCGGTGAGCGTTTGGAACGGAACGTTCGGCGGGACGGTGGAGCTCTACGTTGCACAGGACGAATTGGAGGAAGTCGCCGAGAAGCTGCGCGGCTTCCCCAACTCTCCAGTGGACCAGCGCGACGTCTCCCTCGGAACGTTTGATCCTAAACTCGCCTGCGGCGGCGCTTCCTTGCGCTTCTTCTGCATTGATAGGGCAGGCCATGTGCGGCTCGAGGTAAAGCTCGAAGGCGGTCATCCGCTTGCGAAGGCCCGTCAACGCGTCGATCTGTTCGCCAACATTGATGCCGCCTCCATCG
This sequence comes from Acidobacteriaceae bacterium, assembly GCA_036500785.1. Lineage (GTDB taxonomy): Bacteria > Acidobacteriota > Terriglobia > Terriglobales > Acidobacteriaceae > Granulicella. The sequence continues at coordinate 9,980 of DASYBN010000051.1, read as the reverse complement.
ATTCATTCATTCCGGAACTTGTCTCGCTTAGTCGAAACAATAGACAGGAGGCAGTTCTCCGCTTCGACGGCGCGGTAATGCGCGCATGAACCCACTGGATTGGCTGCTCGCGCTGCTCGTGGTCTACTCCACCGTGCGCGCCGCTATGCGCGGGCTGGTGCGCGAGCTTTTCGCGCTGGGCGGCTTGATCGTCGGCTTCCTGCTGGCGTGCTGGTATTACGACGCGGTTGCGGTTTATCTGCGCGGGCTGGTGAATTCGCCTCCCTTGGCTGAGTTCTGCGCGTTTCTGCTGATCATCTCCGCCGTCATGGTGCTCGCGGCGATCGTGGGTGCGCTGGTTCGGCGCACGGCGAGCGCCGTGGGGCTGAGCGTGCTGGACCGTCTGGGCGGAGCGGCGTTTGGAGCAGCGCGAGGCGTGGTGCTCGGCGCGGCGGTGTTGCTGGCGATCACCGCCTTTCTGCCGGCGGCGCCCTGGGTCCAGGGATCAAAATTTTCTCCCTATTTGCTTCGTGCCTCTCATGCTGTATCCTTCGTCATGCCGCGACACCTGAAGCAACAATTGCTCGAGGGTCTGGACCGGCTCAAGCACACAACACCCGGCTGGATCAACTACGGCACTTCGTCGCACACTGTCAGTTAAGCCACCTAAAGGAAACCGAGCGAGTGAAGCGCGAACTCGACAATCTCGTCCTCCAGATGCACGCCGCGGGGATCAGCTATACCGACGCGGTGCGTGAGTTCAAGAAGCGCTTTCTGCTCGAAGTGTTGGTGCGTCATCGCGGCAATCAATGCAAGGCAGCCGAGGAGCTCGGGATGCACCGCAATACCCTGAGCCGGACGCTCGCCGAGCTGGACCTCGACTCCGCCCAGATCCGCAAAGGCATCCGCCGCCCGCCGCGGTCGGTGCGGCCCATCGCACGTCCCGGCCTGCAGGTTGTAGGCGGCCGCTGACGACGGTCGCCGGTCTGCTTCGTCCAATCAACAGGATCATGCGTCTGAATCGTTCGCGCCGAAGCTTTGGTGCTGTGCTGCTGCCTTTGTGCAGCACGCTGCTGCTGCTGGCGCTCGCCGCGACGGGAGCAGCGCGAGCCCAGACCTCCGCGAATGCGCCTGCGAGCGTACCTGCCGGCGCCGAGGAGCCTGTCGCTTCGAAGGTGTCCGGCCAGTTGAGCACTACAGCTCCAGCCATCTCCTCGAAGCAGGCGCGCGAAGCGGAGGATGCGTTCATCGAAGGCGCAAAGCAGGTCGACCGCAAGGATCTGGCCGCGGCGGAAAAGAGCTTCGAGCGCGCGGTCCAGCTGAATCCGAACAACCGCGACTACGCCCTTGCCCTGATTGTGGTCCGAGAGCACCGGCTCAGCGAGTTGGTGCAGCAGGCCGCCAACGCGCGGCTGCTCGGGGAGAATTCGCACGCGGATGCTCTGCTCGAAGAAGCTCGCAAGCTCGACCCAAACAATGCGGTGATCGCGCAGCACTTCGGCACCGATGCCGTGGACGCGGTTGGGCTCAAGGGCGATGCGGTCGCGAATTCGCTGAGCGGTGCGGTCAAGCTCGACCCCAAGCCGGGCAAGCAGGATGTGCACCTGCGCGGAGCGCCGCGCGATGTTCTCCAGTCGCTGTATTCGCAGTTTGGGATTGCGGTGTCGTTCGATTCGTCGGTGAACGCCTTTTCGCCGGTGAAGCTCGATCTTGAAGGCGTCACGTTCGATCAGGCAAAGCGCATCGCCGGCGAGATGACGGGCACCTTCGCGATTCCCGTGCAGCCGCATACCGCGATGATCGCCGCCGATACCCAGGAGAACCGCGATCGCTTGCAGCCGCAGGTCCAGGAGACGCTCTACATGCCGGGCCTGCAGGAGAGCCAGATGCAGGAGATGGCTAACCTTGCGCGCAACGTCTTCAATCTCAAATCCGTGACCGCGAGCCCGTCGACTGACACGATCGTGCTGCGTGGCGACCCGGACAATCTGAAAGTGTTGAACGCAACCTACGACAGCATGCTGAATGGCGGCACCGACATCGTGCTGGATGTGAAGCTGTATGAGGTCGATCGCACCAACACGCGCAACATCGGCCTGCAGCTGCCTACGTCAGTTGGCATCTTCTCCGTGGCCGCTGAGGCGGAGCAGCTCGTGAGCGCGAACCAGTCGATCATCCAGCAGGCGGTCGCAGCGGGCGTAATCAAGCTCTCAGGAAATTCCTTCACCGACCTGATCACCGAGGTCGGCTTCCTGATCGGCAGTGGCGTCGTGAGTGCGAGTCAGTACACCAATCTGTTGGGTATCTTCGGCAATGGCCTGACGCTGGCAGGCGTGTACGTGGGCTCGGGCTCGACCGTGAACCTTCTGCTGAACTCGAGCGATATAAGGATGCTCGACGCCGTGCAGCTTCGCTCCGGAAATAGCCAGGACGCAACCTTCCGCGCGGGGACGCGCTACCCCATCACCACGTCGACGTACACCACCGGCGTCAGCAGCTCAATTGCGTCAGCGGTTGCGGGCCTCAGCGTTAATGGGACCAGTGTCAGTTCGCTGCTGCAGCAGTATCTCGGGTCGTCCTCCGTCACCGTCCCGCAGATCCAGTACGAGAACCTTGGGCTGACCCTGAAGGCGACCCCGGTAGTCCTCCGCAGCGGCATCGTGCAGCTGAAGCTCGATCTCAAGATTGAATCGCTGGGTGGAACGTCCCTCAACAACATTCCGATTCTGAACAACAGAGAGCTGACGTCGGTGGTTACAGTTCCTGCAGGGCAGACGGCGCTGATGGCGAGTGAGGTCTCGAAAACAGAGACGAATGCGGTGCAGGGTATACCGGGCCTGAGCGAGCTTCCCGGCTTCCAGAGCACGACCAACGAAAACAAGGAGACCAGTACGGGTGAGCTGCTGATCACAGTTACGCCGCACGTGGTGCGCGAAAACGGTCTGCGAATTGCCAGCCGCCCTCTGCTTCTGCCCTACAATCCGCACCCCAACACGGAGACCTTCTACGAGGAACCACCGCCGGCTCCTCCGCAAGCTCCACAGACTCCGCAGAACCAGCAGACTCCGCAGAACGAGCCTCCGATGACCGGCGTTCCCGGTCGTCAGATGACGGCTCCAGCAACGGGAACGACGCCTGAGCAGCCGACGACGCCGCAGCAATAGCGAATGCATTGCAAACAGGGCGGAGTTCTCGATATACTCAGTTGTGGCAGGGCGGGAGTAGCTCAGTGGTAGAGTGCTTCCTTGCCAAGGAAGATGTCGCCGGTTCGACCCCGGTCTCCCGCTCCAAAACATCCCTCCTTGCGGTACACTCCACAGGTCAAATTTATCTGCCCTGCATACCGGGGCGAGCGGTGTGTGGTTTAGGGCGCGGTACCCAAGCGGTAAGGGAGAGGTCTGCAAAACCTTTATGCGTCGGTTCGATCCCGACCCGCGCCTCCAACTTCTCTCCCCTCTTTCTGATCCGAAGTTGCTTCTCTCGTTCGCACGCTTCTCATCGCGGAGAGACGCTTCATCTTTCTTCTGCAACTCTGCCCAGCCCGGTGTTCCACCTTCGTTGCAAATATCGCGCATAAATTCAGGAAGTAGACAGCCTTCTGTACCAGAGAAGCATTACCAGCGTGACGCTGAAGTCGCATCATGTGAACTCTAGAATCTGGCCATCGCCCGATCCTCGCGGGCCAACCAGGAGGTTCACCGGATGACTCTATTCGGCCGACTATCGCTCTCAGTTCTCGCTTCCGCTGCGTTCGTTGCCCCCACTTCATCCAACGCGGCCATCGTTTCCGTATCTCAACAGAAACTCAACGAGTGCGGCCGGGGCTTCGTCTTCTGCAACGGTCGACAGGCGTACAGTCTCAGCGAGATTGAGAGCGGTGCGCTTCAGATCCCGGTGTTCCCGCTGCTTCCCAGCGAAGTCGTGATCGTCAACGACACCGGCGCCACGGTAACCGACCTTCAATTCACGCTCACCACGCTTCAGATCCTCAGCTTCGATATGCAGTGTCTGATTGCGCCCAGCGCCCGTTCACTCCTCGCAGGCTGCACCGTCGCAAAGATCTCGTCCGGATTCAACTCCGATCCCTTCCATCCCGTTGCGGCTCAATTCACCTACTCGGCCGATCACAAGAAGGGCATCGCGAACGGCGACTACTTCGATCTCACCACGGTCGGCTTCCTTCCAGGTGGCTACATCTGCGGAGGTTCTGGCGGGAACGGCAACGGATCCGGTAGCGGCAGCGGCAACGGATCCGGCAGTGGCTCAGGCACCGGTAACCCGGCTCCGCCCGAGCAATAGACCTGCGTTGCAATCAAAGCGAAACGAGGAGGCTTGGCCTCCTCGTTTTGTTTTGTCGCCGAAATCTACTTGAGGGTTGAAAGCGTCGGCTGCAGATGGACCACGATACCGTCCTGTCCCGCCTGGAACGCGATCATCTGCTTCAGCGTTTCGTACGGAACTGAAGCGATGCTGAGGAAGTGCCCGTTCACCGCAACCAGCGGCATCTGCAGTGCCCCGAGATCCTGCGCAAGTTTCTGCGTCGCCTCAACCGTGGCCTTCGTCTCAGGCAGGGCGGCACACTTTGCAATCGCTTTGGGATCCGCGCCTGCAGCCGTCACGGCCGCATTCAGCGTTGCATCGGCGCTCTGCGGTGTCAGTCCAGCCTGCTTCGCATAGACGGCCTGCACGTAGCTGAAGAACGCCGCATCTCCCTTCGCCTGGCGAACGCACACGCCGTCCAGCGCCGCGCGTTCAGCGTACGGATGATCCGGATCAGGTGCGTCCTCAAAGACGATTCGCGCCTGCGGAAAGTCCTGTGCAAGCTGGTCCATCCTGTCCTGCGCATCCTTGCAGTGTTCGCACTGGAGGTCCGCAAATTCGACGAACAACAGATCCTTTGACTTCGCTCCCCTGGCCGGTCCGTCCGCGCGATCCTCGAGCGTCTTGCGTGCATCCGCAAACGGCTTCGCACCGAAGTCCATCACGTTCTCCGCGATAGCATGCTTCCCGTCGGGCGTCGTGAAGAACACAAGCGGCGACGTCTTCCCCGGCGCGCGTTTATCACCGACCAGAATGACGACCTTCGCCACCCCCGGCGCCGGCGTCTTCACAATCCCGACAACCTCCCAAATTCGGTTTGAATCGTAACCCCAGATCGCCTTCAAGAAGCTGTTCACCTCATCCGCACTCGGCGAGTCGGCCGTGAAGTTCTTCAGGTTCACCGGCGGAAACGGGTTCGCTGTCGCAGACGTTGTGGCGGCCTGCGGCGCAGGTGCGCTGGCCTGCGCTGCCGGCGCCGGATTGTTCGCCGCCGGTGTCTGTGCTGTCATCATCGCTGTCATCGCAAACACACACGCGAGCGGCGCGATACTCTGTCTCATCTTTGCCAATTGGATCTCCTTCATGCTTCTGCAACGCGGGGCGCTGCCAGTTAAACCTCACGCCTCGCCGCGATGGGAAAGCGCCTGCCCATACCAAAAGCCTTCTTTGAAACCTTCAACACCGGCGCAGCCTGTTGCCGCTTGTACTCGGCCAGCTCGACCAGCCGAATGATCCTCTGCACCAGCCGCGGATCAACATTCTGCATCTTCGCGATCTCCTCTGCGGAGCGGTACTCCTCCACATACGCGCGAAGAATCGGATCCAGCACCTCATACGCCGGCAGCGAATCCGTGTCCTTCTGCCCCGGCCGAAGCTCCGCCGACGGCTCCTTATCAATCGTCTCCTGCGGAATGATCTCGCGGTCGCGGTTCACATACCGGCTCAGCGCATAGACCTCCGTCTTATAAAGATCCCCAATTACCGCCAGCGCGCCGACCATGTCGCCATAGAGAGTGCAATAGCCGGTCGCCATCTCGCTCTTGTTGCCGGTCGTCAGCACCAGGCCGCCCTGCTTGTTGGAAAGCGCCATCAATAGGCTGCCGCGTATGCGCGGCTGCAGATTCTCCTCCGCCAGCCCAAACGCCGTTCCCTTGAAGAACGGTTCCAGCGCCTGCGAAAACTGCTCATAAATCGCACGCACCGGGACCACATCAAACTCGATTCCAAGATTCTTCGCCAGCCGTTCGGCGTCCGACACCGAACCCTCCGAAGAAAACTCACTCGGCATGCCGATGCCGCGAACATTCTCGCGGCCAAGCGCCTCCACGGCAATCGCCGCCACCAGCGCCGAATCGATTCCTCCGCTCAACCCGAGCAGCCCTTTGCGGAAGCCGCACTTGTGCAGGTAGTCGCGCGTGCCCAGCACCAGTGCCTTCCACGTGCGCTCGCACTCCGCGATCCCGCCCGGCATCTTCGCGCTCTCAGCGATCTCTTCATTGCGATGCGAAGCCGTGACCGGCTGCGCGTGCATCGTGTCGACCAGCACCAGGTCTTCCTCGAACTCCTTCGCCTGCGCAATCACCTCTCCGCGCGGATTCATCGCAAACGAATCCCCATCGAAGATGAGGCTGTCATTCGCGCCCACCTGGTTCACCATCACGACCGTCGCGCCATGCCGCTGCGCCAGCGCACTGATCATCCGCCGCCGCACCGCCGGCTTGCCGTGCCAGTAGGGTGACGCCGAAATGTTCAGAATGAGCCGATGTCCGCTGAGCGGCTGCGGAAGCACCGCCCACTGCTTCATCAGCTCCTCCACCGGATCGTTCGGGTAAAAGCGCTGCGGCCAGAACATCTTGTCGTTCCAGGCGTCCTCGCAGACCGTAATCGCGACCGCCTTGCCCTTGATCTTCGTCAGCCCCTGTCGGGTCGCCGGCTCAAAGTACCGCTGCTCATCGAACACGTCGTAGAACGGCAGTAGTCGCTTGGTCTGCGTGAAGCGGATCTCGCCGTCCTCGAGCACCGCGGCCACATTGCGAACGCGCTTTCCGCCCTCCTGCTGACACCGCATCGGCGAGCCTACAAGGATCGCCGGCCTGCTGTCGCCGCGGGTCAACCCGGCCAGCTTCTCCAGCGACTCCTCCGCGCTGGTCACGAAGCTTTCTTTCTCGAGTAGGTCCGCTGGCGGGTAACCCGCAGTCGCGAGCTCGGGAAAGATCACAAGCTCGGCGCCCTGATCGGCTGCCTGCTCGACAAACCTGCTGATGAGCTGGAGATTTCCCGAGAAGTCACCCACAGTGGGATTGATCTGGGCTAGAGCAATGCGCACGATTTCAGTCTACCGCGCAGCGTGTGGCGGGGGCTGCCGAAGCGAAACTATGCTCCGGTACCGGCAACAACCACGCCGATGGTACGCGCCAGAATGCGCAAGTCGAGCATGAGGGTCCAGTTCTCGACATACGCCGTATCCAGCGAGATGTAGCTGTCAAACGACGGATCCTGCCGCGCCTCCACCTGCCACAACCCCGTGATACCCGGCAGCACGTCGAGCCGGCGCAGGTGCGGGAGATCGTACTTCTCCACCTCGGAAGCCAGCGGCGGCCGCGGCCCCACCATGCTCATTTCGCCCTTCAGCACATTCCACAACTGCGGCAGCTCATCCAGAGAGTACTTCCGCAGCCACCGGCCGACGCGAGTCAGCCGTGGGTCTTCCTTGATCTTGAACAGCACACCGTCGCGCTCGTTCATGTGCTGCAGGTCAGCCCGGCGCTGGTCCGCATCCCTCACCATCGTCCGGAACTTGTAGCACTTGAAAACCCGCCCCTTACGCCCCAGCCGGTCCGCCGTATAAAGGATAGGACCGGGCGAATCTGACCGGATCAGCAGCGCAATCAGAGCCATGAACGGCGCAGCGAACATCAGCCCGACGGACGCCAGCAGAATGTCCATCACCCGTTTCAGCAAAAACGCATCGCGCGGAAAGTCCTGCCGGTGCAGCGGGATCGTCGGGAACTGGCCGATGTACTCGACGGGCGCATTCCACGCCAAGCCATCATAGAGATCAGGCACCACACGCACCTCGATCCCCAGCGCTCGCGCATCCTCGACGACCGAGATTACCGTCTGCTTGTCCGATGGTGTCGAAAAGTAAATCTCATCCACAAACAGAGAGCGCGCCAGCGCGACGCAGTTGCGGATATTGCCCACCACCTGCGATCCCGCAACGCCTTCGCTGCGGCCGTCGATCGTGATAAAGCCTTTGAAGCGGAAACCCATGTGCGGGAGCGACTCAAGATGATTGCGCAGCGCATGCCCGACACGACCATCGCCGACGATCAGCACGTTGCGAACCTCGAGCCCTTCGATAAAGCGCTTCTGCCGCAGCCGCCTCCACAGCGCCCGCCGCACCATCAGCATCACCATTGTCAGGAGCACTGTGGCGATCATGACGATTCGCGACACCGCATAGGCTCGCAGCAGATACAAAGTGCCGCACAGCAGAAGGCCGGCGGTCAGCGTAGCCTGGACCGTCATCCGCTGCTCATGGATGCCGCTCCGCGAATCCGTCGACCGGTACAGGCCGTAGATCCGCGCAAACACCACCAGATAAAAACAGAACAGCAGCAGATACAGGAACAACACCTCGGGCGCAGGCCCGGCGATGTGCTGAATCAGGGAGCCTTCAGCCGTGTGTGCCTGCGGCAGCCGGATACGAAATGCGATCAGTCCGGCAATCAGCACGCTCAGGCAATCCATAGCCACCCAAACAAGGCTGACGACGGACGGCCTGGAGACACTTGGCCCCTCGCGCGCAATCGGCCGGGACCGCCGTTGCAGGCGCCGCGAGATCACTACCTGTTCGATGTAATCGGGTGTTGCCATTCGGAATCAAAACCTTCTCGGCGATGCGTTCCTTGTTCCCGTTGCGCGAGACACGTGCCGCAGACCTCGATGGCCTGCCGTTCCCGCATAGAGATCATCCGTTCTGGTACGTTACTCCCACGCTAACACGATCTGTGCTGTAAAGTTTTGCAACAATTGGTGTTTACGATTCCCCCTGAGGGGCCATAGGTTACACATCACACATATGGGCCATCTCCCTGAACAGAACCTCCAGGAAGCACCAGCTCATCCAGCATCAGGAACTCTCTAAGCACGGGATCATCGCTTGTTTTCATCTCTTCCATGGTTCCGAAGAAGCGTGCCCTGCCTTCGTGGAGGAAAACGACGCGATCGGCAAGCTTCTCCGCGAACCGCGTGTCATGGGTAACGACAATGCTGGTAAGATGCAGCTGTGATTTCAGAAGTTGGATTAGCTCCCCCAGCAGATGCGCCATCAGAGGGTCCACCATCGTCGTTGGCTCGTCATACAGAATCGCAGCAGGTTGCGCCGCCAAAGCCCTCGCAATCGCGACGGAACGCTTCATTCCGGTCGAAAGGTCGCTCGGCAGCAGGTCCTCCATGCCCATGACACCCACCAGATCCAGCAAGCCCTTTACGACTAGGCGAATCTGGTCCTCCTCCATGTGCTCACGCTCGCGCAGCGGGAAAGCCACGTTTTCTCCCACAGTAATCGAGTCAAACAGCGCCCCACTTTGAAAGACCATCGTGACCTTGCGCCGCACCTCCTGCATCTGGCGCTCGGTGAACGACGTAATATCCTGCCCGGCTACCAGCACCGTTCCTCGGTCCGCCTTCAGGAATCCCATCAGGATCTGCAGCGAGACCGATTTCCCCACACCGCTGCGCCCTAAAATGCACAGGGTTTCCCCGGGATTTACATAGAAACTCACGTCCTTCAGCACGACAAAATCGTCGAACGACTTACAGACGCTCTCGAACGCGATATACGGGCCGGTGACGGTCGCGGCGAAGTCTGCGCCCGGAAGGCCCGCGGTAGCGGCGAAGCCCATCTCCTCTTCGGCCGCCACGATCCCTTCCTCGTTGGCCTCGGCCGCCTCGGCCATGAACTCCTCAACGGCCGGCGCAGCGTCCGGCGAGACAGCCGCCGTCAGCGACGCGTCAAGTTCTTTATCGCCAAGCCGGTTCTCGACTTTGTTATCCGTTTCCTTCATCGCCGTTCTCTCTAGAATGCCCCATCTGCCACCGCGGAGCGAGGCTCAGGTATCCAGGGCGTCTACATGCCGTTCAGCCTCCGCCAGGTCCTCCGGGGTATTCAGGTT
>DASYBN010000050.1:0-2681 GCA_036500785.1 Acidobacteriaceae bacterium | reverse complement strand
CTTCTCTTTCGAACATTAATTGACAGAGGAGAACGGCCTGTTTGTGTGAGAACCCCCGCCTCCCACCGGAGCCTCCTCTCACGCAAACAAATCGAATTCAAATTCCGGTTGACTCGCTAGCTTCTTCGGGCCACCCCGACCGGCTAAGTGTCCACCCAATTTGGTAGCCCGAACACGCAGAGGCGCCATGAACGAGCATTCGCAATGGGAACCGGTGGTTTTTGAAGCTTCGTCGGCCGCGATGGAGAGTCTGGTGCTCAAGACATCGCGTGAGCTGGCGCGATGCAGTGGGTACGACATCGTTGATGTTCTCTCACAATCCATCGCAGCGCTTCATTCGACAGATCTGCGGCAGGACGCTGGATGGTTCTTCCTAGGCCGCTCCGCTGAGTTAATCAACGCATTGCCATGTCCGCCCACCGAGCGGGCTCCGCATTCCTTGTCCCGACTTGTGCAGGCAGGTCTGGGCTGGTGCGCGGCGGAACTTCGGAAGGGCGAACCCATCTTACTTGGAGTGCAGCGAGAACCGGCGGAGAGCACACCTCCGTACGGTAAGCAACTCCATGAAGCCGGCGCGAAATCGATCGCGATACTCCCGTCGGGAGATTTCGCGGGCCAGCAAACTGTACTGATCCTTATATCGACCGGCCGCGAGATTGACTGGAACGAAAGACTGGTTGGCCAATGCAACCTCCTGCACGCCACGTTCTGCAACGCGTGGCTCAGGCAAAACGCGTCAAGCCAAATCGAGCGAAGCTTGTCCTCGCTTCGAGGTGTGCTCCGAGATGCGAACTCCGGCGCGGCATTTTTTGATGGGTACGGACGGGTGACCTGGGCTAATCCGGCCCTTCACCAGATGCTTGGCTATCAGAAAACAAGATTGCGCGGATTAAGCCTCGCTTCCATTCTTGTTACAAACGGTCATTCGCGTGACGCGACAGGACGTCGACGCCGGCACGGCGATCTTGTCGGCGAGTGTGAGCTCTTACACAAAGGTGACTACACAATTCAGGCCAAGGTGGCCAGTAAAGGAATAGTGTGTGGGCCGCAAGGAGCACAGGTGTCCTTACTACTCGCCGAGGATTCAACCCATGGCGGCGCGCTCGAGCAAAGGGAACTCACCGTTCGAAACCTGGTGAACCGGCTGATTCAGTCGGGAGAGGATGAGCGGAAGCATTTATCGCGAGAGCTGCACGACGATATTGGGCAGAGACTGTCTCTCGCGGCTTCGGCGATTGCAGTTCTGGCGAGCGAGGAAGCGGCCGACCCCACCGTGCAACAAGGACGGTTGTCTGCAGTTGGCGAGGAGCTTGATCAGCTCTGCACGGACATTCACGAACTCTCGCATCGGCTCCACTCTTCGAAGTTGGAACACCTTGGCTTGAAGGTTGCCATCACGGATCTTTGCCAGGGTATTTCACGACCTTCGTTCAAAGTGACCCTTCACGCCGATGTGCTGCGGGAACCCAAATCGCCCAGGACGTCACTCTGCCTTTATCGCATCGTTCAGGAGGGCTTGAATAACGCTCTCAAGCATTCGGGTGCGCAAAACGTAGCGGTGACCATGGCCCGGGTTCAGGAGAAGTTTTTCCTGTCCATTCAGGATGGCGGCGTCGGATTCGAAGAAGGTACCGTTCCGTGGGGACTCGGATTGACGAGTATGCGAGAGCGCGTGAGCCTCACAGGAGGCGAGTTCCGAATCCAGTCACGCCCGGGACGCGGAACGGAGATCTGGGTCGAAGTCCCGGACATAAACGAGGCAAAGGTCGACGATCCGAAGAAGCTTGCCTTTCTAGGCAATCCTGGCGATGGCCGACGAAGGCCGAGCGCTTAGCGGCTGGCCAAGGTCTGCCTCCTGACGCACCCGGATATCTAGGGTTCAACAGTGTCGCAAGTCAGATCTGTCTCCAGCTCGAGCAAATCTTGTGCGACAGCGGCATCATGGCTGACGACTGGCGTGAAACTCATACGGATTCCGTGCTTCGGCCGCAGAATAACCATCGGGCGAGCTTCGATAGTCTGTCCCGGAGTCAGTTCGAAATCGTAGCGCCGTAGCAGATCGCTCAGGATCATGAGTATCTGCAGCATCGCGTAGTTGCCGCCGATGCAGCCCCGCGGTCCGCCCCCGAAGGGCAGATAGGTGAACGGCGTTCGCTGCTTCTCGCTCCCTTTGACGAAACGCTCGGCGTCGAACTCTTCCGGCCTCTCCCAGTAGCGCGGCGCATGGTGAGCCCCGTAGACGTACACGATGACGGTCGACCCGCGAGGTATGACGGTGTCCCCTACGCGGTCGTCGGCGATCGCCATGCGGTCAATCATCCAGAACGGCGGATAGAGCCGTAACCCTTCCTGAATCACCTGAGTTGTAAATTCAAACTTCGGCACGTCGGCGTGGCTCAGCGGAGCATCGCCGAGAACCTGATCAAACTCCTCGCGTACTCGTGCAAGGCAATCCGGGCGCGAGCTCAACAGATAGAGAAGCCACGACAGCCCGTTCGAGGACGTCTCATGTCCGGCGACCAGAAGCTGCATGCTTTCGCTCAGAACGAGTTCGTCGCTCATTCCTTCGCCGTCGCTGTAGCGTGCGTCCATCAGGGTCTGCAGCAGATCCTGACCGGCCGGCTCGCGACGCCGTCTCTGGATGTACTCGAGAAGAACCGCATCGGCGCGGGTACGCATCT
>DASYBN010000049.1:0-7369 GCA_036500785.1 Acidobacteriaceae bacterium | reverse complement strand
CATCAGCGGCAGCTTCGAGCAGCGCCTCACACCGATGCTCGCTGCGTCCGTAGAGTATGACCTTGGAACTGCGATGGAGCGGGCTGCAGGGCCGGAAGATGTCGCCACGCTGGCCGAAGCAGCCGCGGAACTGCACGCCCGGATGGCGCAGGCGGTGACGGTGGTGCTGCACGGCAAGCTGGTGCGCTCCGGGACCAGCGTGCGCGCGGAGTACCGCTGGCAACCACAGAACACGCTTACCCAGGTGAACGCCTATAACGTCGACCCCAGCGAGGCTTACCTCAGCTTCTGCCTGCGCCAGCGTTTGGGCCGTGGACGCTTCCTGCCGAACGGGATGGATGCGGTGGTCGAGGCGACGAACCTGCTCGAGCAGGGATACCAGCCGGTGATCTCGACCGATGGACATACTGTATTTCTGGCCCAGGTACCGCGCGCGATCCAGGCGGGTCTGGCGTTCAACTTCTAGCAAAACCTCAGGCGCCCACGCAGCTCTTCTCGTGCGTACACGTGCGGCTGTACCATGATGCGAAGACAAGAGCCCAGGAGTGAACGACCGTCTATGGTGAAGACCCACCGCAGATACCAGGAGATTGCCGGACGGATTTCGCGTTATGTCGCGGAGCATAATCTCCAGCCGGGTGCGCGTCTGCCGGGCGAAATCGAGCTGGCGAAGGTTTGCGGTGTGAGCCGCCCGACGATTCGCGAGGCAATGATTGCGCTGGAGATCGCCGGAGAGCTGGAGATTCGGAGCGGGTCTGGAGCCTACGTTCGCGAGGCCGTCAACCCGATGTCGCTGGTGCTGGACTCCGGTCCCGGGCCGTTCGAATTGCTGCGTGCGCGGCTGATGATCGAAGGCGAGACGGCCGCGGATGCGGCGCTGTATGCCTCGGCGGCCGACCTGAAAAAGATTGAGAAGACGCTCGAGCAGATGCGGCGCATGGTCGCGAGCAAGATCAATGCGCAGGTTTCAGACCGGCAGTTTCACGTCGCGATCGGCGAGGCTGCAAAGAACAGCGTTCTGGCGAGCATCATCAATGGGCTGTGGGCGGGGATGTTTGCGCCGATGTATCACCGGCTGAGTGTGCGCGCCGGGCTGGACCAGCACCAGGCGGCCGCGCTCGAGGACCACGAAGCGATCTTCAAGGCCATCGCAGCGCGCGATCCAAATGAGGCGCGGCGTGCGATGCGCAGGCATCTGCAACATGTTGAGGAGCACCTGACGAGCGATACGGACGAGCCTGAGAGCAGGGAGCAGACGCCTGCAGCGGCAGCGCGGCGGGTAACGCGTGCGGCGGCGAACGGGACCGCGGCGCAGCGCGGGAACGGGGCTGCTACGCAGCGGCGGCATTGATGCCGTGCAATTTCGCGAGTACAGAGCAGGCGACCTGGAGGCGATCTTCGCGCTGGACCAGGTGTGCTTTGCCAATCCGTTCCAGTTTTCCCGCCGGGCGATGCGGCAGTTCGCGGAAGCGCGCAACGCGCTGACGGTGGTGGCGGAAGATGAGGCCACCGCGCAGATTGCCGGATTCTGCATCGCGCACGTCGAGGGCCGAGCAGGGTATGTGGTGACGCTGGATGTGGCGGCGGAGCACAGGCGGCGCGGGTTAGCCGGCGCGATGATGCAACGCATCGAGCAACAGGCGGTCGCCGCAGGGTGCGACACCATGGAACTGCATGTGTTCGTGGAGAACGACGCTGCGATCGCGTTCTACGAGCGCGAAGGCTATGAGCGCGCTCAGGTGGTGCGGGCGTTCTATGGGCCGCACCGTAACGCATACCTCTATCGCAAGACGCCGATCAAAATTTGAAGCGATACCGCAGCTCGGCGTAGAGCTGCCGCGGATCGTTGTAGTGGAAGCCGCCGAACGTCAGGCTGTTGTCGAGCAGCACGCGCGTGTTGCCCACGTTGAGGGCGTTGACTGAAGCGCTGAGCCGCTCGCCAAACGCGCGGCCGAGCGAGAGATCTGCCGTGGTGTGCGACGGGAGATGGTCGCCGGTGTAGGGTGAGGGCAAATCGGTGTAGCCATTGGAGAAGCCGGAACCGTAGTAGACGTTGAATGCGCCAAAAATGTGGAAGGGAAGGTTCGCGTTCATACCCACGTTGAGCGTATTGCGCTGGTCGTGGTCGAGTGCGGAGTAGCCGGGCGGGACGTCGCAGATACCGGAGTCACTGGGATCGTAGCAGGTGAGACCGCCGGTGATGCCGCCGATCTGTTTCGCCACTTGGTTCGAATACGACAAATGCGCCTGGCCGAAGCGCCACAGATGCGGCGAGCGGATCGTGAGCTCCCAGGCCTGGATGAGCGCTCCTTGCACGGTGATCGGAATGAAGACGCTGGACTCGCCGATGTTGTTGTGATCGAGGAAGTTTTGTGCGCGGGTCGTGAAGGTGTCTGCGTCGAGCAGCCAGCCGCGCAACGGGATCTGTACGCCGAACTGATGCTCTTCATCGCGTTCGCCGCGGAGCGGAACGAAGTTATCTCCGCTGGCCTGCACATATGCCGGGCAGTTGCTGCTGCCACCCTGCGCATGATTCGGACAGATGCTGGTGAGCGGTGGCGGCTGGTAGAAGTGGCCGTAGAAGGCGCGGAAGACCCAGTTGAGCTTGGGGATTTGCACTGCTAGCCCGACACGCGGGTAGACGGCATCTTCGCTGATCGCGCCGGCGAAGTGCGATTGGCGAATCCCGGCGATCACCGTAAGCCAGTTCGTCGCGCGGAGGTTGTCTTCGGCGTAGCTCTCTTCGACGCCGGCGTTCACGATGGGGTTCACGCTGAAGTTCGTGGCGCTGCCATCGTTAAAGACGACGCCGAACAGATCGTTCTCATGCTGCGCGTAGCCGTAGATGCCGGCGCGGATGGTGTTGTGCGCGATGAAGGTGGAGACGCTGGCCTGGCCACCGGCGTAGGCGCCGGTCTGGATCGCAGTCGTTGCGGTGGGAAGATCGTTGGGCTTGGGTTCGTAGTTGGTCCGGTTGAATTGATAGAAGGGCGAGACCTGCGCCACGGTGTTGGCGTTGAAGGTATGCAGCCACGTGAGCGCGCCGTAGCTGTCGGTCTCATGCTCGGCGTCGCGCAGACCGCTCGAGTTGTAAATCTGATTCTCCCAGCTGTTCGGGTCAGGGTCGTAGGGAATCTGGTAGAAATCCGTGCGGAGTTGGCCGACGAAGCGGATCTGGTTAGCTGCGTCGTGGTTGTACATCAGCGTGCCAAAGCCACCGTAGCCGTTCTCGGCGTCGTGAACCGGCGTGGGCACCGCCGGCTGCAGGCCGAAGTCGCTGCGATTGCCGTTCAGGCTGGTGTACCAGGCGAAGCGCTGGCTGTGATCGCCCAGAGAGAGCTGCGCGTTTGCCTGGTAAAAACTGCCGGCGGAGAGAACGAGCTCGGCGTCGCGGTTGCGCTCGAATCCGGAGCGCGGAACAATGTTGAAGATGCCGTAGGTGCGATCGCCGAGGGAAGCGTTATAGCTTCCACGATCAACCTCGAGCGTGTCGATGTCCTTGGGATCGATCTGCGGCGCGATGTTGGAGGCGATGTTCGTGTTGGGGATCTGCACTCCGTCGATGAGCCAGGAGAGCTGATGGCCGCCGCGCATGTGCAGCATGTCATGGGTCATGTAGGCCCCGGGCACGAAGTCGGTGATCATCGCAAGTGAGTTGGTGCGGTCGGCGCCGGGCGTTCTCGCGATGTCGATGCGGTCGATCTGCGCCTGGGGTGTAACGGAGTCGACAGACGCCGCATCCTGCGCCCCGTTGACGTTGACGGTCTGGCTGACGGAGGCCAGATCGAGCATGAAGTGCAGCACCATTGAGGAATCGCTGCTGATCGTGACAGTCTGGTGCAACGTGGCGAAGCCGGACTTGCTGACAGCGATGACGTAGTCGCCCAGCGCGAGCGCGGGCAGCGTGAATTCACCGCTGGAATTGGAGACAGCGGAGAAGACAAGATCAGAATGTGCAGCGCGCACGGTTACGCCTGCACCATCGATCGGGCGATGCTGCGGATCGTGCACGATGCCTTGCAGAACTCCGAACATCTGGGCGTGCACAGGGATCACGCTGAATACAAGCAACAGGAAGCAGAAGGGTAATTCTCTTCGCATGGGACTCAGGCGCTTCTGACGAGCGCGTTTGTTGAGACACGACGGGCGTGTCCGCTGGAGGGGATGTCAGGTGAGCGAAGAGAACGCGGGAGGGCCGCGCTTCGGGTGCGAGCGGTCGATCCGGGTGGCGCGGCGCGAATTGGACCGCGCGGACGGAGAGACGATCGTTCGCAGGGGCAGCGGGGCATCGGGTGCCCTCACCCCGAGGAGATGAACGGCGGAGCATGGCGCAAGCGCACGCTGCGGCCATGCGGCGCAGACGGCGACGATGCGATGAGCGGAGGGATCCCGCGCCGGGTCCAGCATCGCGCAGTGGTGGTGCCCGTGACGACGGCAGCAGGCGGGAAGGCCTGCGTCCGGGTCCTGCGCAAGGGCCAGCGCCGGCGCCACGAGGGGCAGCGCAAAGGCCGCAAGAAGCAGGATGGAAAGCAGACGTCGCATGGACTGGCGCAGTTTGAGTGTACGGGCTCCCGGGCCGCGGGGCCTACACGGATATTCCTTTGTCTGCTGAGATGCGACCGAAAGAGCCGCCGTTGTGGTCTAAGCTAGCAGTATTCGCAGGGGAGGTTGAATGGTCTTGCGAGGCGTGGCTGGGACACTGAGTGCGGCTTTTGTTGGATTGGGCCTCGTCGCGGGGGCCGCGGCGATTCACGGGCGCAATGGAGTGGCGCTGGGGCCGCCGCCGGTTGTGGCGACAGAGCCCGTGACGGAAACGGTCGGCGGCCACACCATCACCGACAACTATCGCTGGCTGGAAGATCAGAACTCACCGCAGACCCGCGACTTCATTCGCGCGGAGATGGCGTATACAGGCAGCTATTTCGCGCAGGTGCAGCCGCTGCGCGAGCGCATCGTCAAGCGCCTGACGGAGCTGAACCGCGTGGACCAGACCAGCATGCCGCAGGAGCGCGGGGGCAGGCTGTTCTTCACACGTCGGCTCGCGGCGGAAAACCAGGCGTCGATCTACGTGACACCTGTGGCTCGCGAGGTCAAGGGCGGAGCGTGGGTGCAGCCGGGCGACGTGCGGCTGATCGACGCCCGCAAGCTGAGCAGCGACGCGAATGCGTCGGTGAATATCGCGGCAATCTCCGACAAGGGCGACCTGCTGGTGTACGGTGTGCGTCACGGCGGAGCCGATGAGCAGACAATTCATTTCTACGATGTCCCCAAACGCGGAGAGATCGACGATGAGCTCCCGCTCGCGCGCTACAGCGGATTCGGGCTGACACCCGATGCGAAGACGCTGTACTACGCAAAGACACTAAGCGACGGCACAGGCGCGGTCTTTCAGCACACAGTGGGCAAGCCGTCGGACAAGGATACGGAGATCTTTGGCGGGACGTATCGCGGCGAAACGCTGGGACCGCTCGATCTGCTGGGGTGCCGCGTCAGCCAGAACGGCCATTGGCTGATCGTGATGGTGAGCCACGGCGTGCCCGCCACCCGCGATGACATCCTGCTGAAGGATCTGCGCAAGCCGAACTCTCAATTCGAGCCGCTCGTCTACGGAGTGGATTCACGCTTCGCGCTGCACATCTATCGCGATGAAATGTTCGTGAGCACGGACTTCGACGCGCCGAACGGGCGCGTGCTGCGCGCGAGCTTTGGAGATCCTTCGACAAAAAGCTGGCCAGTTCTCATCGCGGAGAGCAAGAGCCCGATCCGTGACGTGTCCATAGTCGACGGCGTGCTGTTTGTCGGCCGGTTGAACGATGTCAAGACAGAGACGACGATCTATACGCGCAAGGGAAAGCAGATCGGCGAAATCACCTATCCGACGATCGGTACGGGAACCGTCGTTGAGGGCCGCGAGGACTCCGACACCGGCTACTACATGTTCTCGTCGTTCACCGTGCCACCCACGATCTATCGATATAACGTGGACACGAAGGAAACGACGGTGTGGTCGGAGTCGAAGGTGCCGTTCGATTCCAGCCAGTATGAGGTGCGGCAGGTCTTCTACACATCGAAGGACGGAACGCGCGTGCCGATGTTTATCGCGGGACGCAAGGGTCTCGCGGTGGATGGCAACGCCCCACTGCTGATGACCGGTTACGGCGGCTTCAACCTCTCCGAGACGCCCGGCTTCGATCCGAAGTACGCCTGGTGGATGGAGCAGGGCGGCTTCTTCGCCCTGCCCAACCTGCGCGGTGGCGGAGAGTTCGGCGAGACATGGCACGAGGCCGGCATGTTCGAGCACAAGCAGAATGTCTTCGACGACTGGTTCGCCGCGGCAGAGTATCTGCTCAAGAATCACTACACGACGCGAGAGCGGCTCGCCATCACCGGGCGATCGAACGGCGGATTGCTGATGGGAGCGTCGATGACGCAGCGGCCGGATCTTTATGGCGCGATTTTGTGCGGGTATCCGCTGCTCGACATGACGCGCTATCAAAAATTTCTCGTTGGACGATGGTGGACAACGGAGTATGGATCGGCGGAGAAGCCGGATCAGGCGGCCTACATCCTGAAGTACTCGCCGTACCAGAACATCCGGCAGGGCGTCGAGTATCCCGCCATAATGTTCTTGACTGGCGACAGCGATACGCGTGTCGCTCCGCTGCATGCGCGCAAGATGGCTGCAGCGATGCAGGCGACAGTAATGAGTGAACCGGAAGACGAGCGCCGCCCTGTGCTGCTGCACTATGACACCCGGGCCGGACACAGCGCTGGCGTCAGCGTGGAGCAGGGAATCCACGATACGGCGGACGAGCTTACGTTCTTATGGAACGAGACTGGCGGGAGCTAGGCGATTGAGGCGAGCCTCGTAGCTGCGATTGAAACGCAGCACGACCGCCCACTCGCCATCGAGGTTCGGCGAGCGCCACACGATCTCGCCGTGCAGGATGGCGGCTATCTCTGCGGGCGGAAGGTCAGGATTCGTTTTGAACGCACGGCCAATGCGGCTGGTCGGATGCGATAAGAGATAGCGTTGCAGGCTCGGCGCTACGTAGTGCGTCGTGAAGACGATAGCAGTGTCGAAGTTCTCAGGATGCTGCGCCGCGTTCTCAATCTCTGCGAAGGAAAAGTCTTCCACCGGCACCACGCGGAAGCGACGCTTCGTGTAGCCGAGCTCGGGGTTGAAGAGATCGGTGGAGACCGGCCACGCGGTGAGCACGGTCGCGTCGGGATAATGCTGGTTCAGGAAGTCGATCGCCTGCTGGTGAACGACGATCATGTCGCGGTAGACCAGCGTGTCCTCGGGTGCGAAGGCAGTTGGCGGGTTGATCCACAATCCCGTGAGAAAGATCGCTGCGGTCGCCGCGGT
>DASYBN010000048.1:0-2943 GCA_036500785.1 Acidobacteriaceae bacterium | reverse complement strand
TCTGCTGTTGTCGATATCGGCCGCGCCCGCACAATAGCTCTGGCGATTCTCCGCGACCTCCTTTCCTCTCCGAATTCGTAAATCAGGTTGGCGAGCTCTTCTTCGTCCGCCTGATTTACCACTTGTTCGGCCGTGAGGCTGCTGCGCGGATCCATCCGCATGTCCAGCGGCCCTTCGGCCCGAAAACTGAATCCTCTGTGCGCCTCATCGAGCTGCAGGCTGCTGACGCCGAAGTCGGCGAGCAGACCGTCGAGCGTGCTCGGCGCAATCACTTCGGTGATCTCCGAGAACGGCCGGCTGACGTATTCAAGTGCCGGCATCTCAGCGCCGAGCTCGGCTGCAACTGCGGTGAGCTTTGCCTGCGCCTTGCTCATCGCTTCGGGGTCGCGATCGAAGGCGATCAGCTTGCCCCTGGCTCCGAGCCTCCGCGCAATCTCCGCGGAGTGTCCGCCGAGCCCGAGCGTTGCGTCCGCAAAGACGCCGCCGGGGTGCACAGCGAGGAATTCGAGACTCTCTTCTAAAAGAACCGGTACATGTTGCGGTCTTTCCATCTGCTTCCGCCTCATGCGCCCTGCTGGAGGGCCGAAAAACAAGGGACCTGAAACTTACAACCCAACCACTCCCAGCGACTCGATGTCTTCGTCCGTGGCCGGGTTCTCCTGTATCTGAGCCCGGAGCCTTGCATCGTTCGCTACAACCAATCTCTTCTCGATGCCCATCACCGCGACATCGCCGACCAGGCTTGCGGACTCGCGCAGCAGCTGCGGAATGAGCAGCCGACCCTGGTCGTCCATCCTGACCACCTGCCCGTAGTAGTTCGTTGCATCGAGAAACCGTCTCTTTGCCGCGCTGGCCGGCAGCTTGGCCAGCGACTCTTCAATCTGCTGCCAGTCGGTGATCGAGTGAATCTCGGCCCGCTGACCGTCCCGGCTGGTGATGAAGCACTCCCTGCCCTGGGCCTCCAACGCGGCCTTGAACTCCGACGGGACCTTCAATCGGCCCTTTTCGTCGACCCGCGCTGGATGATTGCCCCGAAACATTGCTGAACCTCAACCGGTACTCCGTGGAGCAGCTGGAAAAAGTAAACTTGAGGAGGTCGAAATCGTTCTTCTATTCCTCTTTTTTCTACTTTTGACCACTCAACTCCACTCATCGTGCAGCGGCGGGGCTGCCGTGTAAAGGACTAAATTGGGGAATCAGCCCCGGTTTTCCTCGCGTTTTGTGGAAAACCGGGCATCTTGGGCGAACCAGACAGAGCACTACTAGATGTAGTGTTTGGCCCGACGAGTCTTAACCAGATGCTCACTTGCCCAAACGGGCCATGCTGAGATAGCGAAATTTAGGCGAAAGTAGCGCGATAGGTCAGCGAGGCGCAGTGCTCGTTTCGCGGCGGCGCTCCCGGCGAAGCAGCCAAACCAGGTAAGCGAAGACCGCGAGATTCACGAGCAGCAGGACGATGCGCGGGATCGTGAACTCCTTATGCAGCTCGAAGCACTCCCAAGGCAGCGCCAGGGCTGTCAGGGTGACGGTGAAGTATTCCGCCCAGCGCTTCTCGAGCATGAGGCCTGTGCCTTCGACGAGACAGAGCGCGGCGTAGGTGAAGGTGATCAGGCTGAAGCGACGCAACTCGGTGGGGTCGAGACGGACGGCCTTGTTCAGGAGCAGACCGACGAGGCGGTTTTCAGGATCGATGCGCAGGACGTCGGTGACCCGCAGCACTACGCTCGCGATGTCGCGATGCAGCAGCTTGAGTGCACCCACACCGAGCGCAACGGAGAGCGCCGCCTTGCTCAGCTTAAAGAGCCCAATGAGCAGCAGGCCGCGGCGGTGCTCCGCAGAGCGTGTCGAAGGCGGTGCTGCAGACGACTGCGTCGGCTGATCGGTGGTGATGTTTGAGTTCAACATTCCTTCCAGCTCTTAGTTGATGAGTCATCCTTCGGCTTTGTCAACGCGAGAGCAACCGGGCAGGTTCTCACGCGGGCGAAATTCGCTGCAATCCAAGTTGTGCGTTCAGCGCGTAGAGAAGATGGACGTTCTCGATTGCGGCCGAGCGAGAACGATAGTCCCACACACTTTTGCCCTGAAGGAATGACCATGAAGACGATCATCAGGAACGTATTGGCTGTTGCCGCGGCAGTCACTCTGGCCGCCAGCTGCATCACAGCGACTGCACAGAAGAAGGATCCCGACGTCGGCGGCGCGCCGATGTACCCCAACAAAACGATCGTGCAGAACGCGGTAAATTCACCCGTTCATAAGACGCTGGTGGCGGCAGTGAAGGCCGCAGGTCTCGTGGATACGCTGAACAGCCCCGGGCCGTTCACGGTCTTTGCTCCCACGGACGATGCGTTTGCGAAACTGCCCGCCGGCACAGTCGATAACCTCGTGAAGCCGGAGAACAAGGAGATGCTGACGAAGATCCTCACGTATCACGTTGTGCCCGGCACCTACGGCACGGGCAAGCTGATGCATGAGATCAAGTCTCATGGCGGCACGCTGAAGCTGAAGACGGTTGAAGGCGGCGACCTGACCTTCACGATGGACGGCGGTCAGATCAAAATCGCCGATGACAAGGGTGGCTCGGCGATGATCACCACATCGAACGTGTACCAATCGAATGGCGTTATCCAGGTCATCGACACCGTACTGATGCCCTGAGCACGGGTGAGAGGGACAGCCGAAATCTAACAGTCGAAATCACGGCTGTCCCTCTTCGTTTTTCGCGCGGGCGATTACATCTCCGCCCACTGCCGCAGCAGGTTGTGATAGATGCCCGTGAGTTGCACGGATGTCTGCTTCACCTCATGGGTCGCGGCGTGATCCGAGCGCGCCAGGCGCTGAATGCTTTCGTCGAGATCGAACAGAAGCGTTCGGTGCGCATCCTGCCGGATCATGCTTTGCATCCAGAAGAAGGAGCTGATCCGGTTGCCGCGCGTCACCGGC
>DASYBN010000047.1:0-9576 GCA_036500785.1 Acidobacteriaceae bacterium | reverse complement strand
TCATGTTGCGGCACAAGCTCGAGCACCTGTTCGATCGCGCGGGCGAAGCGCTCGGCCGCGGCTGTCGGATCCGGATGATGCACAAGGCGAGTGCGAAGATTGCCGGTGTCGGCAGGGTCGCGCTGCGTCAGCTCTTCGCTCACCCGATCGAGCTCGTACAGCTCCCACTGTGCCGCATCCGCGTTGAGCCACGCCATGCGCGAGAGCGTGAGCGCAGCCGCTCCGCGCGGCACAACTACCCTTAGCCCCTGATACAGCCGCCGTCCTCCTGCCTGTTCCCGGCAATGATGCAGCCACAGGATTCCAAGCGTGAGAATGCCGTCGATGATCGCGGCGCTCTCGTGCTCACCTACTCCGATCACGGCCCACGCCTGCGATCCGCGTACCTGCATGCCGCGCGCGTACGCCGGGCCAAAGCTGCGCTCGAGATCCATGGCCGTGCGAAATCCCTCCGCGTTCCAATCCGGGAAGTTGCGCGCCAGCACGCGTTCGAGCAGGCGCAGATAGCGTGTGCGCGCCGCGTCTCGCGTAGTCGGCGATCGACGTTCGAGCGCTCTCACCAGCTCCAGCGACTTCGGTTGCGTCTGTCCGAGCCGCTTTGTCGAGAGACGCAGCCCGTTGGCACGCTCGATTGCCGCAGTGATTGTGCGGACCACATTGCGATCTTCGTCCCACAGGTGCAGCGAGCAGCGGCCGTGCTCGGTCGAAAGCGAGTGCTTCGCGTTATTGAGAGTGAAGAGAACCTTGCCGTCTTCAAGCACCGCCGCCTCGCTGTGCTCTGCGAGAAAGCTATCGATCAGGGCGGCGATCTGTTCAGGTGATTGCAGTTCAGAGGATGGCAGCGCGGTGGCGTCCGCACCTCGGGCCCGGGGCGAAAACATGGAGCGAGCCTATCACTCGTGCCGGCGTGGAGGCTCTACCACCCTCGTTGTGCGCGCAGGTGCGTGATGTGGGCCACGTGATGGCGCGAGTGCCAGGCGTACAGCATCGTGACCGCATCCAGGCGCTGCAAGCCGCGCTCACTGTGGTTCCAGGTGCGCTTCCACTGCGCCTCACTCATTGAGTTCAGCAGCGCAAACCATCGCGCGTGTAGACCCTCCAGCAGGTCGAGCGACCACTCAATCGGCATCCGGTGATCGGGGAGCTCCGCGAAGGCGGCCTCCTTATACCCTTGAATCAGAGGCTCGTCTTCCGTGAGTGCTCGACAGACCCGATGAAACGCGGCGATGTGCGAGTCGCCGAGGTGATGGACAAGCTGGCGCACAGTCCATCCGCCTTCTCGATACGGCGTATCCAGCTGCTCTTCATTCAGCGAGCGCACAGCCTCGCGAAGCTGCTCGGGCATCTCAGAGATGGTAACAATCGCGTGACGCAGATCGTCAGCCGTAAGGTTTTCGGGCGCAGAGAAACGGCCGATGGGATAACGCGGATCAGTCTGTGACACGTTGGATTCGGACATGGCTTTGGTGCGATTGTAGCGAAGCTGGCGCTACTCTGGTGACGAAAGGATTTGAGCGATGTCGAAAGCCGGCCTGACGGTTCTTGCTCTCTGCGCATTGACGCTGTGCGGATGCTCGCATTCGCGCAGCCAGGCTCCGGCGGCTGCGCAAGAGACCGCGCACGTGACTCCGCTGCCTGCAGCAAGGATTGATCCTCCGGTTGTAAATGGGACGAGCAGCCGCGGCTTCGATCGCAACGACTATCCGGGCGATGAAGGGATGGCCGGAATGAAGCAGGTCTTCGCGTTCACTGGATACTGGCTGACGAATCCTCCCGGCGAAACCGATAACACATGGGCCGGCAAACGCGCCGTGCTGCGGCAGCAGGGATGGGGTTTCCTGGTACTCGCGAACGGCAAGCTGGACGCGGAGATCCTGAAGGCGCAGAAGGCGGGAACGTCTCCTGCGGCGCTCGGCAAGAGTGATGCAGCCGATGCTGTTGCGGCAGCGAAGCGCGAAGGCTTTCCGTCGGGAACAATCCTCTTTCTTGATCAGGAAGAGGGTGGACGTCTGCTCGACGAGCAGGCTGCGTATCTTCTCGCGTGGACCGAGGCTGTAGCCGGCTCAGGATTTCGCGCGGGCGTGTATGCGAGCGGCCAACGCGTGCAGGACAGTCCGGGTGTGTGGATCGATACGATCGAAGACATCCGCGCGCGTGCGAAAAAGGGTGGCTTGCATGAGGTCGCGATATTCGATGCGCTCGATCAATGCCCTCCTGCGCCGGGATGCACGTTGAACACAAAGCCACTGAGCGCCGCGCCGGATCTCGACCTGACGGCGTGGCAGTACGCGCAGTCGCCACGCAGACCGGAGATCACCCAGAGCTGCGCGGCGACGTACGCGAGCGACGGGAACTGTTATGCGCCCGGATTTCCGCAGGACTTTCTCGATATGGACGTTGCGAACTCGGCGGATCCGTCGCACGGGCGGTGAGCCATTGCATGGAGCGGACGCGCCGTGAGTCCTCGCGCGTGCGCATAGAATCTAAGGATGGTGGCAGTCTCTAACCCTCTCTTATCTCCCTACGATCACAAACGATACTTCTTTGAGACCCTCGGCCTGACGGAGCGCCTGCTGGAGCGTTGTCTTGGCGAGGCGCTCAGCGCAGGCGGTGACTTTGCCGACCTCTACTTCGAGGCTGTGACCTCGACCTCGCTCGCGATGGATGAGGGAATTGTGAAGACCGCGGCGCAGGGCGTAAGCGTGGGATGCGGCGTGCGTGTGCTGAGCGGCGAGCGCACCGGCTTCGCCTATACGGACGACCTCAGCGCGGAACGTTTGCTGAAGGCAGCGCGCACCGCGGCGCTGATCGCGAATGGACCGCAGACCACACGCGTTGCAGGATTCCGTCACACAGATGGCACGCGCACACCGCAGCTGTATCCGATCGCCGGCTCGTCGGATGCGGAGATCAGCGCGAAACTCGATCTCATCGCGCGCGCCGATCGCGCGGCGAGAGCGTTCGATCCGCGTATCGTGCAGGTGCGTGCGGGTCTGAACGATGAACTGCGCAGGATTCTCGTCGCGGCTTCTGATGGAACGTTTGCGTCGGACACGCAGCCACTCGCGCGTTTGAACGTTGCGGTGATTGCGAAAGACGGCCAGGACGTGGCGCGCGGATCGAGCGGCGGCGGCGGGCGCGTGACGCTGGAGTTCTTTAGCGGTTCGAAAACTCCCGAACACTTCGCGAGCGAGGCCGCGCGTACTGCGGTGCTGCAGCTCGGAGCGGTCGCCGCGCCGGCGGGCGAGATGGAGGTTGTGCTCGGGCCTGGATGGCCCGGTGTGCTGCTGCACGAGGCTGTCGGTCATGGGCTCGAAGCCGACTTCAACCGCAAGAAGACGAGCGCGTTCTCAGGACTCATCGGGCAGCAGGTTGCGTCGAGCAAGGTGACCGTGGTGGACAACGGAACTATGCCCGGACGCCGCGGATCGTTGAACGTCGACGATGAGGGCAATCCCACGCAGGAGACGGTGCTGATCGAGAACGGCATCCTGCGCGGCTACCTCAGCGACAAGCTGAGCGCGAAGTTGATGGACATGCCGAACACCGGCAGCGGGCGGCGCGAGAGCTATCAGGCGATTCCGATGCCGCGCATGACGAACACGTACATGCTGGCAGGAGAGGATGAGCCGAGTGACATCCTGCGCAGCGTGAAGCGCGGGCTGTACGCGGTGAACTTCGGCGGCGGGCAGGTGGACATCACGACCGGCAAGTTTGTCTTCTCGGCGAGCGAGGCGTACCTGATCGAGGACGGCAAGGTGACCGTCCCGGTGAAGGGCGCGACGCTGATCGGCAACGGGCCGGAGTCGCTGAAGTACGTCTCGATGGTTGGCAACGATCTCGCACTCGACGAGGGTATTGGGACATGCGGAAAAAATGGGCAAAGCGTTCCGGTGGGCGTGGGCATGCCGACGGTGAAGCTCGATCGCATGACGGTCGGTGGGACGGCGCGATGAATGTACAGGCAGCGACAGAGTTGAGGACGCTCGCAGAGCAGGCGGTCGAGATGTCGCGGCGCGCAGGTGCGACCGATGCAGAGGCGGTGGCGTTCGAGGGCGATGAGTTCTCGGTGCATGTGCGCCTGGGCGAGGTGGATGAGCTGACGGAGTCCGGCTCGCGCGCGTTGGGGTTGCGGGTGTTCTTCGAGGCCGAGGGCGGCCAGCGGACTGCGAGTACGTCGACGTCGGACCTCTCGAAGGACGGCATCGCGCGCCTGGTGAGCGGAGCGGTCGAGCTGGCGAAGGTGACGGGTGTGGATCCGTTTGCCGGACTACCGGAGCGCGACGCGTTTGGCTCGCTGGATGTGAACGAGCTCGCGCTGCACTTCGACGATATAGCGAGCGTTCCGCCGAAAGAGCGGATTGCGATCGCGAAGCGCTGCGAGGCTGCCGCAATGGCAGTAGACACGCGCATCCAGAACAGCCGTGGAGCGGGATTCGACCTGAGCACGTCGCGGCGTGTGATGGTGAACTCGCGAGGCTTTGCGGGCGAGTACCAGCGGAGCTACTGCGGGTTTGCGGCGACTCCGATCGCGCAGGATGCGGGCGGGATGCAGACGGGTTACTGGTATTCAAGCGCGCGGACGCCGCGGCTGCTCGAATCTCCCGAAGAGATTGGACGGATTGCAGCCGAGCGCGCGTTGCGCAAACTCGGTGCGCGACGCATGCCGACATGCCAGTGCACAGTAGTGTTTCCGCCGGAGGTCTCGCGCGGCCTAATGGCGAATCTGCTGCACGCAGCCGATGGTGACGCGATCTACCGCAACGCATCGATGTTCGCGGGCAAGCTGGGCGAGCAGGTTGCGGGCGAGAACATCACCATCGTCGACGATGGGACGATGGTGTTCGATCACGAGCTCGCGGACGGATCGATCTTGCGGGCAGGCGGATTCGGCACGTCTCCGTTTGACGGCGATGGTCTGCCTACGCGCAGGACGGTCGTCGTCGAGCGCGGTGTGCTGAAGGAGCTGCTGCTGAACACGTACACCGCGCGCAAGCTGAACATGCAATCGAACGCGAAGGCATCGCGTGGGCTGGCCGGTGCGCCGGGGATCGGCGGCGGCAACTACTTCCTCGAGCCCGGCGAGCTGACGCAGGAGCAGATTGTCGGCGAGGTGAAGAATGGGCTGTTCGTGCTGGGCACGATGGGCTTCGGGGTGAACCTCGTGACCGGCGACTACTCGCAGGGCGCGACGGGTTTGTGGATTGAGAACGGCGAGCTGACGCATGCCGTCGAGGAGATCACGATTGCCGGAAACCTGAAGGAGATGTTCCGCAACGTGAGCGCAATCGGCAACGATCTCGAGTTTCGAGGATCGGGCGCGGTGCCGACGGTGCGCATTGAAGGAATGACGGTCGCCGGGAGCTGAACTCCGCCGCGTTACACGTTAGTGGCTGAAGTAGTGCTTCTCCATGTCCGCGAGGAGACCGGGCTGGGTTGGGGTCCAACCTAACTGCTTGCGCGTCCACTCGCTGGATGCGAGGTTGTCGATGCCCGCGAAGTGAGCGAACCAGCCGAAGTGCTCCTTCGCCTCGTCGGGAGTCTTGCTGACGACCGGGACGTTCAGGCCGCGGCCTATCACGGCGGCGATCTCGCGGAAGGGCACACCGGTGTCGGCGACGGAATGGTAAACCGCGCCAG
Organism: Acidobacteriaceae bacterium; assembly: GCA_036500785.1. Lineage (GTDB taxonomy): Bacteria > Acidobacteriota > Terriglobia > Terriglobales > Acidobacteriaceae > Granulicella. Next base: position 3,936 of record DASYBN010000047.1, on the reverse strand, counting down.
TGGTTCCCTTCTCCTGTGCCTTCTCGATCGCCAGACGGTAGAGGACGGCAGCGTCGAAGCGGTGGACGGCTGGCCAGCGATTCTGGCCTTCGCCGATGTAGGCGGCAGCGCCCTTCTGGCGCGCGAGGTTGATCAGAATGGGAATAAAGCCGTGGTCGCCCGCGCCGTGGACCGAGGGCGGCAGGCGGATGGCCGCGGTGCGAACGCCCTTGTCTGTAAAGGCAAAGGCCGCCGCCTCGGACACACGTGGGACCGCAGCGGAGGGCGGGGGCGCCGGGACATCTTCGGTTGTGCCGCCGGTGCCAGTGAGCAGCGCAGTACCGGAGGTGACGATGAACGGCTTGTTCGAGCCGGCGAGGGCATTGCCCATTGTCTCGATCGCGAGCGCATCGATGTCGCAGTTCTCCTGGAACTTTGAGAAGTCGTGGATGAAGCCGCAGTGAATGGTGGCGTCCGACTGGAGCGCTCCGGAGCGAAGGGCTCCGAGGTCCTGGAGATCGCCGCGATGCGGTTGTGCGCCGGCGGCAGTCAGGGCAGCGGCGTTGGCGTCGGAGCGCGCCAGGCCGAGGACCTGGTGGCCATGCTTGAGAAGCTCCTGGGTGACAGCCGAGCCGACGAAGCCTGTGGCTCCGGTGAGAAAGATACGCATGCTTTTCTCCTGCGGACAGAAGACGTACCGGCATGGACACATCCAATGGGCGGACCGCCGCTGTCTCATGGATTGGATACAGCAGACCCGGAACGGTCGCAGCAATCAGGGCTTTGGGTTGGATTCGGGCGACGGAGGCGCGGTTTGGCCGGGTGGCAGGACGGCGGGCGGCGTCTCCTTCGGCTTCGGTGCGTTGATCACCGGGCATTTGTCGGAGAGGTCTTTGGCGAGATCTTCGTGCTCGACGGTGAAGTTGAGTGTGCGTTTCTTATTCGCATCCGTGACGACGCGGAAGATATAGATCGTTTCGTAATCAGAGTTCAGCCACCGCGGGACGATGTCCTTTTGACCGAAGGTCTTCAGCATCTCCTCTGCAAAGCGACGGGCGGCGAGGTGTTCCCAGGCGACAACGACCAGGTTGTTGGAGAACTCCGGTTTCAGGAGCTCCTTCTGCAGGCCCTTGATATCGGTCGCGGCGATCTCGGCGTTGACCGGCATGCCCTGGGCGATCGCATACGGCTCGATGGTGGCGAGCGGGCGGACGTAGGAGTGACGGGTGACGCTGGGTTCGGCCTCATCGGAGACCGGCTTCGCCGGATCGGCGGCAAAGATGGCAGCCGGTTTGCCGTAACGCGCGAGCACGGACGGAAGCGCGAGTGCGCGGTTCAGGCCCTGGCAATCCAGTTGGCCACGAGCTTTTTCGGGCGGCTTTTCTCCGTGACGCACCATAACAATGGTTTCGGTTCCGGGGGACTGGGCGGGGAGCGCGTGTGCGATGGCGATGAGCGGGAGGAGGGCGGCGACAGCCGGGAAGGCTCTGCGGGCGAGAAACATGGATGATGAGACGGCAGATTGCGGCGGAGGGCTGGACGGCGCGAAATTGTTGATTTGCTGCGCACATCGGCAGACGGGTTGGGGAAGATGCGAGGACATATACTTCCGCACTGATGCCTCGCAGTTTCAAATTCTCTCTCGCTGCATTTCTGCTCAGCACCAGCCTCGGGGCCGGAATGGGTTCTTTCGGCCAGGTCACGCCGACCGCACTTCCGGCCAAATGCTCGGCGTATTCCTCTATACCGCTACCGGCAGAAGCGGAAGGCGTTCCGGCTCCCAAGACATCGCCTGCATGTGCTTCGTACAAGTCATATCGCGGCCTCGGACGCCCGGTGAACTTTTCCCGGGCCCGCGATTGCGCGTGGCGGGAGCGGCTGGCGCAGGAGGCTGGGCTGGCGCAGAACCTGAAGGAAGGCACGGCGTGGGTTGTCGGCGGTTCGCTGATTCTGGCGGATATCTACTTCAACGGTGCAGGGGTAAAACGCAATATTCCACTGGCGATGCGTTTCGCGTGCGAGTTTGAAGAGGGCACAGCGATGCTTGCTCTGCCTGATATTCAGAAGCTGAATGGCTCGCTTCCTGCCCACGGACCTTTTGAGTTTTGTGATTACGCGGCAACAACCTTCACGATGAACTTCTGCAGCGGCTATGCATCGGAGATCGCGGATAGCCGAAGAGACCGCTATTACCAGTCACTAGAGCCGTCCATGAGTCCCGAGCAGAAGGCCGCTTTCCGAAACCTTCTCGCGGCTGAAAAGGCATACGTCGAAGGGCATGCGTCAGAGGTCGATCAAGGCGGCACGATTCGCACGATGCGGACGATCGGCTCAGAAGAAATCATCGACGACGTGTTTCACACGGAGCTGGTTCAGTTTGAGCGGAAGGAATGGCCCAAACTGTCTGACGATCAAATCAAAACTGCCAGTGTTTCTCTGGATCGGGAATATGCGGCGACTCTGAAGCGATTGCGGTCTCGAAAGCCGGAAGACGTGTACGAGGGTGCCGTGACGGCGGGCGGTGTTGCGAGCGTGGAGATAAGCTGGAAGGCCTATCGCGATGCGTGGGTGGCCTTTGCGCGAGTCCGGTATCCGTCAGATGTCGATGCAATAGAAGCCAAGATCACGCTGGATCGGTACCGGCTGCTGAAGACCATTTCGTAAATGCGAGGGGCCTTACAGACGATCGCGCGCGATGGCAGCGAAGTCGCGCGCCCCGTGGACTACGGCGTGAATCAGGATGCCGTCGATCTCCTGGGCGAAGATGATCAAGTATGGCCAGACGGTATGAAAGAGAACGGGGTGCTCCGTGAGATCGGGGCGGCGATGTCCAATGGCCAGTCCCGAGGTCAGATCGGCGACTGCGCTCCGGAGGCGGGCGTCATACTTGAGCGCGATGCTGACCGAGGCGTGCTCGGCGAGATAGTCGAGCGCTTCGATCAGGTCAGTTTGTGCAGGGGCTGTGAGGCGAAAGCGACGCGTCACGGAGCGATTCTGGCGCGCCAGGCTTGGAGCGTGCGATCCAGCTGTTCTTCACTGATGACGTCTCCGCGCACGGCGGCGGCGAAGCTGTTATCGAGCTTTGCGGCGAGCACGTCACGCAGCGCTGCGGTCTCGCGTTCGACAGCTTCCAACTGATCCAACGCCGTTTCGATCACCTCGGCGGGCGTCTGGAAACCGCCGCGGTCGATCTCGCGCTGGATGCGGGCTCCGAGTTCTGGAGACAGCGTGACCTGCATGGAAAGGAGTATACGCCCGAGCCACTATTCGACCGGCTGATTGCGGCGCGGGCGGCGGTTGGCCTGGAGAACGCGTTTGCGCAGGCGGAGCGATTTCGGTGTGACCTCGACAAGTTCGTCGTCAGCGATGAACTCGATCGACTGCTCGAGCGTGAGCTGGCGATAGGGAACGAGGCGGAGGGCTTCGTCGGCCGAGCTCGCGCGCATGTTGGTGAGCTTCTTCTCGCGGACGGCGTTGACGTCGAGGTCGTTGTCGCGCGAGTGCTCGCCGATGACCATGCCCTCATAGACCTCAATGCCGTCCGGGAGGAAAAGGACGCCGCGGTCCTGTAGACCGTTGAGCGCGTAGGTGGTGGTGGTGCCGGGGCGGTCGGAGATCAGCGCGCCGGTGGGACGTTGCGGAATCTCGCCCTGGTAGGGGACGTAGCCGTCGGCGATCGAGTTCATCACAATGGTGCCGCGGGTTTCGGTGAGCATTTCGGAGCGCAGCCCGATGAGCCCGCGAGAGGGGATCTTGAATTCCATCCGCACGCGGCCGGAACCGTGGTTGGACATCTTGACCATCTCGCCCTTGCGCGGCCCGAGGCGCTCGATGACAGTGCCGACGAAGCTCTCCGGGATGTCGATGGTGAGCAGTTCGTTGGGCTCCATCAGCTGACCATCGATGCGGCGCGTGACGATCTCGGGGCGGGAGACCAATAGCTCGTAGCCTTCGCGC